>NZ_CAKVZL010000027.1:0-22950 GCF_934835595.1 Eubacterium sp. AF15-50 | reverse complement strand
TCCCGAAGGTTATGGGTGTCTAAATTATCAAGGCCTTTATTTAAAATATAATGAAGTATGCAGCCTGTAAAAGTGTCACCGGCTCCGGTAGTTTCAATGGTATCTTTTGTTAAAAACGGATTTGCTTCCACTACCATACCGTTATAATAAGCCCTGCTGCCTTCTTTTC
This sequence comes from Eubacterium sp. AF15-50, assembly GCF_934835595.1. Classification (NCBI taxonomy): domain Bacteria; kingdom Bacillati; phylum Bacillota; class Clostridia; order Eubacteriales; family Eubacteriaceae; genus Eubacterium; species Eubacterium sp. AF15-50. The sequence continues at coordinate 22,781 of NZ_CAKVZL010000027.1, read as the reverse complement.
CCATAGACACTAATATAAGATCTATGTCATATTTTTCCCTGATTTTCTGTACACCATCAGAATAATCTTCCTCTCCGGTAAGCCATTGTATCTCATTATCAGATATTTTTAGAATATTACAATATTCTAAGCCTTTTTTAACCTGAGTGCGGGCATTTTCCATGTTATCCCATAAAGGCTCCCTTATATTAGGGTCAAAGGAGATTATACATCCGCTTTTTTTTGCCACCTCTAATGCCTTGATGGTTGCCTCTCTTACACCCTGATGAGTCATGGATAAAGTGCCAAAGTGAAATATCTTAGAATTTTCTATTAATTCTGAATTAACTTCATCTGCCCTAAGCATCATATCCGCTCCCGGATTTCTGTAAAATGAAAAGCTTCTGTCTCCATCTTCTGCCGTATGTACAAAAGCTAATGTAGTATTAACTTCCTTATCCGTTACAAGATTTTCTATATTAATATTCAGTCCTGAAACTCTTTCTTTAAGCATTTCTCCAAATATATCGTCCCCTACTTTTCCTATAAAGGCTGTTGAATGCCCCAGGTTAGTAAGCATTGACAATACGTTACATGGTGCTCCTCCGGGATTTGCTTCTAACAACGGGTTTCCCTGATTACTTATTCCATTTTCAGTAAAATCTATAAGCAGTTCACCCATTGCGGTAACATCAATTTTACTCATATCAAATCCTCCTTATATTGTCTCCATCTATTTAATGGTTTCTTTTAACTCCCACATCTTTATTTCCCTAATATTAAGACATCCCTCATCAGTCACAATATAGTTGCCTGTCTGACTGCTGTCTGCAAAAACATTGCAGCTACAGTTGGTTTTATAGTCATCCGTATACACTTCAATAGAACTTTTATCCACAAAAGCCCTTATTTTCATGTTCTTTTTGTCCTTTAAAATCAACGGTCCTCGGGCAATGCCTTCACTCCAGTTATCAGAATTGTCTCTGTCAAAATATAGCATCTGATGTTTTAAATCGAAAGTTACTTTTGTTTTGTTGTTTTCATTGCATCTTAAAAGCAATGAAAATTTATCTGCTGTGGTACTTTCCAAATCAATATCCATTTCCATTTCAAAGCAGTCACTTTCTATACAATTAAACTGTTCCTCCTTAGTTACAGATATCTCTTTAATACACTTTTCTTCTTTTCGTATATTTTCAATTTCCTTTATTGGAACAAACTTAAGGGTATTATCCGGACACAAAACCACCTCTCTTGGTAAGTCAAAGAATCCGCACCAGCCTTCCTTAAAGCTTGGGCCCCAATCTTTCCACCATGGCATCCAGTCCCAGGCATTTGCCCAGCCTACAATAATTCTTCTGCCTTTACTGTCTAAAAATGACTGAGGAGCATAATAGTCAAATCCATAGTCAATCTGACCTACATTGGTATATGTAAATTTTCCCGTGTCATAATTCATGTCTCCTACTAAGTACACTGATGTTCTCTCATTTATTCCCATAGGCGAAAACATAAGTACGTGTTTATCTCCTATTTCATAAAAGTCGGGACATTCCCACATATAACCGAACTCTCCTCTGCTCTCTGCAAGAACATTGAAAAACTCCCAGTTTTTTAAATCCTTAGACCGATATAACAGGGCACTTGCCAAATTATTTTTCTTAGAACCACAAACTAAATAGAAGTAATCACCATGTTTCCAAACCTTAGGATCTCTAAAATTACTTTCATCATAGCCTTCCGGCGGGTGTGGAATAATAGGATTATTTTCATATTTTTCAAAATGAACACCATCCTCGCTGTATGCCAGACACTGTGACTGGATAAATCCGTCTCCATAGTTTGTTGTTCCTGTATATACAAGGTATAGCTTTCCATCATGTTCAATGGCACTTCCTGAAAAGCATCCACCTTCCTTATGATTGTCATATGGTTCGCTTGGAGCCAATGCCACCGGGAGATACTCCCAGTGTAGCATATCGTCGCTAATGGCGTGTCCCCAGTGCATTGCTCCCCAATACGCATCATAAGGATTGTATTGATAGAAAAAGTGATATTTATTCTTATAATATATCAGACCATTTGGATCATTAATCCAGCCCTGTTGTGCCATAAAATGATAGTTTTGTCTCATTTTACCTTCAGACACTTTATCTTTTGTTTTCTCAATTTCTTCCTGAGCCTTTTTTATATTCTCATTTAACAATTCCTGTGACATGATATATTTTCCTCCTAATCAATATGTATTGCCCCCTCCCTTCGGTCGGCGACATTTCGTCGGAAACATTTTTATAAATGAACTTCGTTCATTTGGTTTCCTCCTGTATGATTATTTGTCGTATTCGTCTCTTAGTTTCTTTGCAAATTCAGTATTAAGTTTTGACTCACGTCTTGCCTTTGCTTCCTTAATTCTAAACTGCTCATCTCTTGCCGGCTTGTATACTTCCCAACGTTTTTCGTAGCTTTCTATAGCTGCCTTCATTTCCTCGGTAAGTTCAGGCTTTTCTAACTTTCTTTCAGGAAGTACCGGTACTACAGGAAGTCTGTCTTCCACCGGTGGCATTTCCATTTTCATTGTTGTTGGAAGTACCTGATACCAGTAAGCTGTTGAACTCCAGTCATCTGAAAGATGGTTTGCATGTCCATGCTCAATAGTAACTTTAAGACTATTTTCAAATCTTACAGGGTCAGTAATATGGAATCTGTAAGATACCTGGAATCCGTCAGTATCTCCTTCATGAACTATTGTTCCAAAGAACGGATATGCATTTCTCTGCATTCCCCATGCATGGTTAAAGTAATCTTCCGTTCCGGTTCCGTTAAGGCTAGGGTATTCTTCTCCATCTATAAAGAACATATCATTTCCTTCACCCCACCAGCTTCCCTGGAAGTGTTTTACCGTAAGGTTGCATCCTACATAATGTCCTTTTCCTTTTACATCTAACAAAACGTAGTTGTTTTCACCTTTATAATTTGTAACATTGTTTACTTCCGGTGAGTTTACCTGTAACTCAGGTCCCCAGCCTTTGCAAGGGTTCTCTCTATGCCAGCATGCATGGAAGTAAGCTGTTTCCTCATCAAGAGGTTCCTTATACATTTCATAATCAATATTAAAATAAAGAATAAACGGTAATTCATTTTCGTTTATAATTTCAATTTTTGCCTTTTTGTTAAATGGCATTGGGAAGTAACATGATACTGAGCAAGGTGCTCCATATCTTCCTGCCTCTTCCGGTTTTAATGATACATTAAAAGGTAATGATGAGAAATTGCCAGGATAGCAGTTTCCTATACAGAAGAAGTCTCCAAAAGGTACATATACACTTGGATTTTCCTGATCATCCCATGTCATTTTAATTAATACTTTTCTATAGTAATATGGATCATAATCATCCCATATTACGCCAAGAGGTGGTGCAATTTCCATTACCGGTGCTGCTGATGCATTTAAAACCGGATCAAGTATACTAGGTGCCTTTACTCTTCTACATGAAGATGTCATCCATATATGTGTAATGCATCCGGGACCTTCTACTTCCCCTAATGTAATTGATTCACCTGCAGGTATTTCCCAATAATCCTGATTTTTTCCTCTCTGATCCCAACTTGCAAGTCTTCCGTTTCTTGCCTTCTTTACTGATGTTAAATCTTTAAATAATCCTGATACTCTGCTCATTTTTTTCTCCTCTCTTTAACCTTTTACTGCGCCTGCTGTCATACCTTCTACGATGTTCTTCTGGAATAATCCATAGAATATTAATTCAGGTACGATTATCATAATACTTGAAGCTATAATTCCGCCGTAATCTACTGTGTATGTACCTTTAAAGAATGATGCTCCCATGGATAACGTATAATCTGATGCATCTCTTAAGATAACCGATGCAAACGGATACTCATTCCAGATATAAAGAACATTAAATATTACAACAGTGGCTATTACCGGCTTTGTCATTGGTAAAATTACTTTAATAATTAACTGCCTCAAATTACATCCGTCCATTACTGCTGCCTCATCAATTTCACTTGGAAGGGATTTTAAATAACCAACTAAAAGTAAGGTATTAAAGGATATTGATGTAGCTATGTATGGAAGAACCAATCCTACCTTTCCGCTTAATCCAAAAAATACATTTATTTTATATACTGGGAAAAGCAATATAAATGGAGATATTGCCAATCCTAAAATCAGATAACTGTAAACTGCCTTTCTGATTTTCTCATTCATCTGCATTCTTGCTAAAACAAATGCACTTAAAAAGGTAATTACTAATTCTACTACGATTGATATGATACATACAAAGAATGTGTTACCATACAATCTTGGGTAATCAAGTACCTCCAGGGCATGCTTGAAATTTTCTAAGTTAAAACTCTTTGGTAATGCCAGGGGATTTGACATAATATCTGAGTTAGTTTTAAAGGATAGCAAAACCATCCATATAAAAGGAAACACAATTATAAGTGTGATTAATGCCATAACAATGTACATTGCGATTTTTTTCTTTTTATTAATCATATCTTTATGCCTCCTTGTCTCTTTCTCTCATTAAAAACTGGAATACAAACATTATTATAAGAGAAATAATAAATGTTATTGTTGCCAGAGACATTCCATATCCATATTCACCATTTCCAAAAGTTGTTGAATAGCTGTATGTAACTAATGTTTCTGACATATGGTTCGGACCACCGCCTGTAGTCTGCTGTACAATTTCAAATATTTTAAATATTCCTGTTATAAGTAATACGGCAACTGTTGATATGGTAGATTTCATCATAGGTATTGTTACATATCTAAGCTGCTGCCATGAAGAAGCACCGTCAATCTTAACTGCTTCCATTACATCGCCTGGAATCATTCTAAGTCCTGTTATATATATTGTGGTAAGGTATCCCAGCTGCTGCCAGAAATATATAAATCCGATACAATAAGGGGTGAGTTTATTTCCCCCAATCCATGTCTGTTTAAGTCCCGGTAATCCAATGGCATCTAAAATACCATTTATTAAACCAACATGAGGATCTAATATATAAACCCATATAATACCAACTATAATAGGTGCTATAATTGCCGGAGAAAATATCAATGCCTTAGATGTGTCAACAAACTTTAAGTGATTATTTAAAAGCAATGCCACCAAAAATGCTCCCACCAGCAACAGCACAAATGCCACACCAAATATAATCATTGTATTTTTAAATGAAATCCATAATGTATCATCCTGAAAAAGTCTTTTATAATTTGTTAGCCCGTTAAACGTTGCTTTTCCTATTCCGGAATATTTTGTGAAACTATATCCTATAGCCATTATTATCGGTGCAATAATATACACTGTATAAATTATTAATGTAGGCAACAGCAGTCCTATTAAATATCTCTTTTTACTCAACCAAGACACGTCTTTGCCTCCTTTCTCCCAACATTCTCCTTCCTCGCCCACATTCCGTTGTGAAATGTGGGGAAGAGGAGAATCTAATTATAATAATATTAAAGAATTTTAATAGTTCATTTTCTCATCAATTTTTGCAAGGGCATCCTTTGGTTCATAGTTACCTGTAATTACACCAAGAATTGAATCATATAACTGACTCTGAACAGATGATGAAAGCATCAAATCCGGCTGTTTTGCAGGGCTTGCCCATCCTTCATTGATTGATTTCACTACCTCATTTAATGTATGCTGTGCATCTGCCACTTCAATTCCTGTATAGTTTGTTGCAGGGAATACAGAGCCTTCATATGACATCTTTGCTGCTTCTTCGCCATAGTAATATTCAAGGAACTTATAAACCGCTTCTTTCTTTCCACTATCATCTGCTACCTTTGAGCTTACACAAATAGGATTTGATGGTACTTTCATAGCTGCCTTTTGTTCGTAGCTGCTGTCTGAGAATGTAGGTCCCCACCAGAAGCCAACTTTGTCGCCCATCTTTTCATCTAACTCTGCACTATCCCATGCACCTGAATTGAATAAAAGTGCCTTGCCTGACTCAAATGTATTCTTTGCATCAAAGTATTCCTGGGTTGCCATGTTCTTTGCAAATGCTCCTGCCTTTGCAAGACTCTGTAACTTTTCAAAACATTTAAGTAAATCGTCATTGTTAAATTTCTTCTTGCCATCAAGAATATCATTAATGTAATCTGAGTATCCGTAACGGTCTAACATTGCAAGATAACCCCAGATTGCATATGAACTGTTTTTATTTCCCTGAGCAATTGCTGTAATTCCTTTGTCATTACATTTCTTTACAATATCAAGTAATTCGTCAAAAGTTGTTCCGTTCTTAATTTCAACTCCTAACTCTTTTGCAACTTCTTTATTGTAGAAGAAGCCTTCAACATTACACTGATATGGAAGTCCGTACTGGATTCCATCCTTAAATGCTTCCTTAACACTTGCATCAAGAGCTGAATCTGTACTAGTGTATTCTTTTAAAAAGTCTGATAAATCAAGTAAATACCCACCCTCATTATATTCAGAGGTCTGTGATGCATCCAACCAGAATATTTCAGGTAATTTTCCACTTGAAGCTTCAAGCTTCAGATTCTTTAAATGTGCTTCCGTGTCTGCTGCTTCAAATTCAACTTTGTACTTTCCTGAATACTTTTTGTTAAATTCCTGAACAATTTTGTATGTAACTGCCTCCTGTGTTTTTGGATCAGCAACATGTATTCCGAACTTAATTGTTACCTCTCCGTTTCCTTTAGCGCTGTCATCTGACTTAGATGAACTTCCACAGCCAACCATCATTGCTGCTACCATGGTTACTGCCATTACTAATGCTATAATTTTCTTCATTTTCTTTCCTCCTTTAGCATTTATTAATTTGCGGAACCCTTTTCTTGACCCTTTTCCACATTTTTACAGTGTGTTATTTGTTTTTGTGATTTTTGTATGTGGAACGGGTTCCATTTGATAGCTTTATTATATATTTTTACTTATGTTTTGTCAATATCATTTTTAACCTTTGTGCATATTGCTATATATTTTCTCTTTTAATTGGTTATTAAGTATATATTTTTCATTGTTCAAACGTTTTCATTGTTATTTTTTTAACATTAAAATATATCAAAAAATAAAAAAAATAAACTTTATACCGGTGATTTTATTAATCGCCAACATAGAGTTTATTTTTTTACCTGTTATTTATATATTAATTTGTAAATTATACTCTGGTACTGTCTCCTCTTATAAGTACAGTTTCTAAGTATATATTTTTTTCCGTAGCAGCATTTCCATCTATGGCTCTTGTAATTATTCTTGTTGCCTCTTTCGCCAGTCTTTCAATAGGCTGCTTAATCTTCGTAAGGGACGGATGTGCCATATCTGTTACATATGTTCCGTCATATGCAATAATTTTTAAATCTTCAGGAATTTTTCTGCCTTTGCTTAACGCATACTTCTCAAACAGCATGGCAACAAGGTCCGTTCCAAACATTCCATCTGCATCCGGATACATATCGTATACTTCTTTTACTACCTGAGCGAAATATTCCGTATCAAATTTGTTCCACTCCATTTCATAAGTGTACACTTGAATTCCTGCTTTCTTTAATTCCCGCTGAAAGTATTCATGTCTCTCCAATGCCGGAGACTGAACTTTCTTAGCTCCCTGGAGTTGAACTACCTTTTTGCATCCACATCTTATAAACTCCCTTGCTGCCATAATTCCACCATGTCTGTGATCCACTGACACTATGGGAATCCTGTCGTCAATATATCGATCTAATGCAACAATAGGCATATCGTTTATAAGATATTCATCCACATTTAATGAATGAACACCGGTTATAATACCATCTACAACACATTTCTTAAGCATCTGCAAATACTCTGTTTCATATTCGCTATTCTTAGCTGTGCTGCACACCATAGTTTTATATCCCTTTTCATGCAATGCACTTTCTACCTGATTCACAAACTCCGAAAAAAAAGGATGTTCCAAAGCAGGCACCAAAACTGCAATTATACCACTTTTGTTTCTAAACAAATTTCTTGCCAATTCATTTGGCATATAATCCAGCTCCTTCATTGCTTTTTCAATTTTATCTTTTGTTTCCTCAGAAACATAACCACTGTTGTTAATAACTCTCGATACGGTAGCAACTCCTACTCCCGCTCTTCGTGCCACATCCTTAATTCCAGGCATCTTTTTCCCTCTTATTCTCCAAATTTCACTGATACTGACTCAAACATTTTAATATATGAATTGCCCTTTACATAAACATATTCATTATTATCAAGCTGTGCCTTTTTGTATCCTGCGTCTGACAATTCCTGATAATTACTTATTGTTGAAAATACTATATTATCCTTTGTTAAATCCTCCGGCTGTTTTGCATATATGGTGTATTCATTTAAAATCAGTTGATATGCATAGGTATTTCTTTGTACACCTATTCTGTCGTAGGAATCCACTACATAAATATCCTTTGGCACATCACAGCCTTTATCTTCTAACTCTCTTACTATTTGGGTTCCTGCATCACTGTACGAAGCAGTATTGCTGCAATAGTACTGATCCCACACTGCTGCACCATAAATATATTCATATCCCAATAGCAATGTGATAATGACTAATGGAACCATAAGTTTCTTTTTGTAATAACATATTAAAAATACCACAAGAAGAATTACCGTAATAACTGTCGCCATTAAGTAATATCTGGTTCTCATAGGCACTTTGCCGCCTATGTCGTAACCTCTAAATGCATTGTACACTTCTGAAGCCACTCTTGATGTTCCCATTTTAGGTAAAATAAAGCATACCCATACTGTCTGGAATGACAAAAGAAGTATTGCAAATCCCACAAGATATTTTCTAATACTTTCTCTTTTCTCATATATCATAGCAATGCCTGTCATAAATACCGGTCCTAAAAACGGTCCCACATATCGTACATAAGTAAGAGCCTTAAATCCGTAAGGATTTCCACCATCCAGTGCCGGTACCACACGCTTTAACCATGTAAAACACTGGGCAAGCATTACAGCTCCAATACACATAATAAATAATGCTGAAATTACAAGACAAAATGGTTCTGCATTAAAGTTTCCTTCTTCATCCTTCACTGCCAATGCTTTTTTTGTAACTATAAGCTGTGCTATTGTATCCTTATATCTGAAAATAAGCATTATAAGTATAAGGGCAAAAATGCCTCCTGAAAATACCAATACAGTATTAATCTGCCCGAAAATTGTAGAACCTACTGCATTCCACGTTTTTGGATTTGCCAACTTCTGTGGTGTTATATCCATTTTTGCCTTTGTATTTCTTAAAAACTTTCCTTCCTGCCAATTCCAGATAGTTTTTTTAACCATGGTATTAAACTTACCTGCCGCAAAATAAAACACTCCAAGGGAAATTATTCCTGATATTGGTTCTACAAGCCACTTTCTGTAGAATATAAGATAACATACAACAACAATACAGAAAGCAATAAGAATAACCTTTGTTCTGGCATGGGTTGTAAGCAAATATGTAATTAAAAACATAATGCCAACCGTGTATATGATTTTTTTCTTTTTATTGTTACCATATTCAATTAGCTTGCAGGCAAACAAGGTTATAATCCATACACAGCCAATAACTATATGTTCATTAAACACTTCCATTGCTCTTGTTACTACCATAAATGAACATGCAATGGAGCCTATAAATAAATAAGCTCTTTTATCAACCTTAAGGTATTTCTTCATAATATAGTAGCTTATTGGTGCGCTGATGCTTTGTAAAATTGCACACACGCTAAGGATTGTTCCATAAATTACTGTTACGTTATTTGTCAAATAAAACAGTGGTGCAAATAGTATTGTAAAACCGCCACCGTAATAATATTTTGCAAATGTAGTTAATGCTGTCCAGTCTTTTCCACCAAAATATGCACCTGTTGACAATGTTCCTAACTCGTCCATAGGTGTTCTCATTGGAGAACTAAAAAGTGCAATACAAATAAGACGTGGAATAAGTACAATTAAAAATACCCACAGCAAATCATATTTTTTTGCCTTCATTTTAATTTCTGTCTCCTTCTTCATATAACTTTATTGACTTTCTGACTCTAAACGGGAATAACAGCTGGCTTCTTATTACCACTGAATGATGCTTTTTCTTGGAATTTAAAGCATTCTCAAGCCATGCCATTGATTTCTTTCTTTCATTGTTTAATATTTCATTAACCTTAGTGTAATCTAATTCCATTTCGTTGTCAAAAGTTCCCAATTCATTAGGATCCCACACAAATCTGTCCATTAAATCAAATTCTTCCATTAAAGAAATAAAGCGGTCTGCCCCTCTTCCCGGATTTGAAATAGCATAAAAAGGCTTTTCAAATAAAATTGAAATACAAGTTCCATGGAAAGAATCAGTAACAACCATATCACTATGTTTAAAATAGAATAACCAGTCATCTACTTCCACATCAGATACTACATATTGGTCTAAATCCATTTTTTCCCTATTAGTTTCAAACAAATGTGGCCATCCGTCCAACATAACTACCAAATCTTTGTTATATTTTTTTGCAAGCCTTAATAATGCTTCCCTCTTTTCAGGGGTAGGATCAAGTATATAAGCTGCAATGTAGTTTGACTTTACTTTTCTGTCTGATTCATTAGCTATGTCTCCTAAGCAGTTGCTTTCACATAAAAGCACCGGGTCTAAAACGTGTTCTGCACGGATTCCCAAAAGTTTTTCGCACATATTTACGTTGACCTTTTCCCTTACGGAAACATAATTCATTCTTCTTAAGCATTTTACCGCTTTCCACATATATTCCTTTGGAGCCTTAAATCTGTCAGTACCAAAGGATGTGGCATAGGATATTTTTTTATTCTTACGATTTACAAAATCCAGAAAATAGCTGTGTCCGAATATTTTAGTAACATTGTATTTCCACAACTGATCAGCTCCTAAAACAAAGGCATCACATACATCATTCAACTTTCCTATTTCATCCACATGATAAGCAGGACTTATATCGTAATGTGCCCTGGCAAATCTTAATGAATGTCTGTCTTCCATTGACGCCTCTTCAAAATGATCTAAATATGGTCTGTGAATCATTAAAACTGACTTTCCCATATTTTTAATTGCATAATATAATGAATAATAAGTCGCGATGCTTCCATAATTGCATCCAAACCATACTCCAAGTATTCCCACATCATACTTTTTCTTCATTCTGCGCTCCATTCTTTATCACAAATTACTTTAAATTAATTACTTTTTTATCTTTCTTAAAACTACCTTCAGACGCCACTTAACTCCTGCCTCAATTCTGTATAAGCTCCACTTGCCTTCATAGCTTAGTTTTTTCTTTAATTTATTAATAATCTGCTTTTTTTGTTCACCATCAGATTCAGGGATCTTTATGTTATCAGGCAAAAGCTTTCTAACATTAATCTTCTTTGCACCCTTTGCCACATTAGCCTTACCCCATGTTACATATTCTTCATTAGTAAACACGAAGTTTCTGCATCTTCCCTGAACACCCAGTGCCTCGTCATCATTTTTTATTTCCACATAAGCCGGAAAATGTTCCCTTACAAATTCATATACCTGGTACTTAAGAGGACTTATTTCCTCATCTCGTCTGTCCCATACTAACAGCACTGAGAAATTTCCCATGCTTATTAATTTATATTCTTCCAATGCCCTGTATGCATCATCCATATTTTGTGGTTTTAATGCAAAGTAAGCATAGTCAAAAGTATCCTGTTCACAGCATTCTAAGCATTTAGTAAATGAGGCATACTTTGCCATGGACATAAATCTGTCCCTTAAAGGCTCTGCATGAAAAGGTTTATCAAGAGGCTGTCCTCTTCTTAAAACAAAATCAAGAGGAACCGTCTCAAATAACTTAAGCTTTGATTTTATTCCTGATAGCACTTCCATTCCCTTATCATTATTGGCAATTATAAGAGAGGTTCCCTTGTCATCATTAAAATCCGGGTTATATTTAAAAACTCCCCAGAAATCTCCAAGAGTAATATCTCCCTGCCTTGGAAGGGTTGCATAATTACAGGTCTGACAATGAGGTCTCACAGTAAAGGCTCTTGTAAAAGCACGGTAAAACTTATCTTCCGCCTTTATTTTTCTGTATTCACTTCCATCTTCATACTTAACTGTCATTCCTGTGGAATTAATTTCCCACTTGTAAATGTCTTTATCTCTAAATCCTACGTATTTGACCTTTTTATCTTTATGAACATCATCCATATATTTCTTAAAGCTTCCCGGTGTAGGCCCACCGTGGCATAAAAGGTCAATAGTTATAAGTTTGTCGTATTTTTTTCCAAGAAATCTTTTAAATCCGGCTATCTGGCATCCGCATCCTGCGTACAATGCACTTCTTCCTTCATCTAAGGCTTTCTTAACTTCCTTAAAAGTGTTTTTTGTAATACTTTGTATATATTTAGAGCTTCGTAGTTTTTCCAGACCTTCTTTTGTGTCAACTACAATATGGGAAATATTGAAATCATCATCAAAAGCTGCTCCGCAAACTACTCCTCCCTCATCTATAATTTGTTCTGCAATAATGGTAAAAATGCCACCTGAAGAACTTTTCTTTCTTATTTCGTCATTTCCAAATCCCGCAAAGCATTTAGGCTCTTTGAAATTATCTGAATAAGGATGTAATCCCGGACAGGTTCTTGAACACTTGCCACACTGAATACACTTGTTAAAGTCTATTTTAGGATAAATTGCTCCCTCATCATCAAATTCCATTGTTATGGCATCTACAGGGCATACCCCATAGCATGCTCCACATCCGCAGCATTCTTTTTTAAGCACCTTTTTAACTGTTTTATCTGTATCCTTCGGCTTTTGAAGTGCCTCTTTAAGCCATGTCATCGAACGCTGTTTTTCCATGGAAATAATCTTATTGTGTTTGTTTCTATCGTATGTTTCTAACAAGTCATATCTCTTTGTAATTTCACCGGGGCTGGTAAAATATCTCTCTTTTATGTCTAACATTTCAGAAAGTGAATTAAATCTTGCGGCACCACGGTTTTCATTGTTTATAATCACAAAAGGTGTTCCAAATATTGCCGCAAAGCTTGCCCCATGACAGGAATCAGTAACTACGCATTTAGCATTTTTAATGTAATAAAGCCAGTCCTGGGTAGTTATGTCTGAAACAGTATTTGGAAGATTTAAAGCCTTCTTAAATCTTTCAAATTTGTTTGGATTTCCATCTAATATATTAATAAGCTTCAGATTTTTCTTTTCTGAAATTTTTAAAAGACTTTCCCTGATTTCATCTGTAGGATTTAAAATATAAGCCAGCATGTAATCTTCCTGTATGTCAAGATTGCTTTCCTTTACTAGCTCATTGTAGTCATTTTCATCTAATAAAAAAACAGGGTCTAACACCTGGGTTCCATTTATTCCAAACTCATCCTTTAAAACCCTTACACCGCTTTCTTCCCTGACAGATATGGCATCAAACTTCTGAAGTTCCCTGGTAACTCCTGCCACCTTTTCTAAAGGCGTAAAGGAAACTTCGTGTCCAAAAGATGATGCGTAGGCAATTCTTTTTTTGTCAGAATTTGCAAAATCAAGATAGTAATTGAGTCCATAGCTTTTTGCAATGGTGAAATTCCACACCTGGTCGCATCCTAACATAAAAGTGTCACAGTAATTGTTTAGCACTTTCATGTCCTCTACAGGAAGGGATGGAGCAAAATTCTTATAATGTGTCTTTGCAAAAACCCTTGCATGAGATGTATCATCTAATTCAAATTCAAAGCCCTTTGTTTCCACTGCCTGTTTATCCAACATTAAAACTGAATAACCAAGTCTTGACAAAACAGTATTAAGGGCATAATAGGTCATGACGCTACCGTAGTTAGCGCCATACCACATGCCCATTATTCCAATATCAAATTTTTGTGTTCCCAGTATATCAAATACTTTCTGTTCACTTTCCGTCATGAAACCACCTGTTAATCTATTCCAAGATATTTTTTCCAGAAGTCTTCGCTTACAAGTTCCTTGTATCTTTCCCTATAACTCTTTGCCGCTTCATCATACTTTTCGTCTATAAGCTTCATTGCCTGCTTCATTACTTTTCTGCCACGGAAGAATTCTTTTCTGTCCCTTGCTATATAAATTGCGTTCTGGTAATTGTCTGTAACAATATATTCCCCAATTCTGAATAATTTATAAACGCTTCCATAAGGTGCGTTAACGGTAACCTTATCCTTTTTAACCGGGAAGAAATATCCGTTAAGGGTTATTTTGTGGAGCAATCTTGAAATAAACGGAAGCTTATAATCTCCCTGCTCGCCACTTACTAATTCTTCCTCTGTAAGTCCCTTATATCCGATATAATCTTCAATCTTTTTAGCCTTATAGTTCATTCCTATAAGTTCCTTGTGAAGCTTCTCACTGTCTGTTTCTAACAACCAGTCAATTCCCTTACAGAAATCCTCTGCCGCCCTGTAGTTATATTCAATATACTTGTAACGGTATCTTGAAATATTAACCCATATTGCACGCTTAACCGCTTTCTTAAAATCTTCCTTTGTGTAATCAGGGCACTGAATTGCATTAATAATAGCCTCATTTCTAATGTCATAATAATCTAGCATTCCAGGCATTTTCCCTGCAAAAGCTTCATGCCAGATACAAATTCCGTTAATAAGAATAAATCTGCCACGTCCTACTCTTAAACCATACTCAATATCATCTCTGTGAATAAATATTGGTAACGGAAGATTGTTATCATCAATTTCTGAAAGTGGTATACAGCAGTACCACCATCCTGTATATTCAATAGGCTTGTCTTCAATTTCTGATTCAAGCACCATATCTAATTGTCTAATATCCAAATCATTCTTTAATGCCTTTATTTTACCTTTATTCCACTGTGCTCCTGCTTCAAACTGAAGATATGGAACATTAAGAACCAAAAGTTTTCCTCCGATTGTATGTCCAAAGTATTCAGGCTTTAAATATGATAATAAAATATAATTTAATTCTATTGCAGCTGAACTGATAGTTGCATCATCATCCATTAAAAGTACATGGGTAAATCCCATTTCCTTCTGGCGTTTCTTTGTTTCAATAATACCTCTTGTGAAACCACCAACTCCACCAAGGTTTGCGTTTTTGCTTACTGTTATAAATTCATTTGAATCTACAATTCCGTCAAGGGATGATGCATTATCTGAAATGTGAATCCACAGATTTCTGTATAAAGGTGAATCCTCATTTTCCAAAATATCATGGAAAATAATTCCCATATTTCTCTTAACATACTTTTCACGCTTAAATGTACATATATCTATGGCAAGCTTTACTGTCTGTGTAGGCTCCATGTCTACTGTGTCATATGAACCGCCATATATTGTAACTTCACTATCCTTTGCTTCGATTTCAGCATAATAAATTCCTTCATCAGCCAGTTTACCAAAATCAAATACTGATTTCTGTCTTGTTTCATTGTTTACATCAAAGGACTTAATTTCATTAACTTTAATGTCATTACCT
The DNA here is from genome assembly GCF_934835595.1 of Eubacterium sp. AF15-50. Classification (NCBI taxonomy): domain Bacteria; kingdom Bacillati; phylum Bacillota; class Clostridia; order Eubacteriales; family Eubacteriaceae; genus Eubacterium; species Eubacterium sp. AF15-50. The sequence continues at coordinate 7,298 of NZ_CAKVZL010000027.1, read as the reverse complement.
TCTTTTTGTGCATGCATTAATTTAACAGTAGCACTTCCTTCCATGTCAAGTAATAATGAAATAGTATCAATTACTGTGTACTTTGCCCATTTTCCAACAGAAAAACTGTTTGAGTAAGTATCAAGTGAAACCTTTCCTCCTTTATGGATTTTTATGCCGCTTTCTTCGTTTCCGAAAAACTCAGCATTTTCCATTCTGCAGTAAATCGATGCGGTCTCTAAATCATAGCTTTCCTTGTTTTTCATTAACTCTTCATCTGCGCATATAATTTCTTTATATGCAATGTCCTGTAAAATTAATTTCTGTATTCTCATCTTTTCTTCTCTCTTATTCACTTTCTATATTTTTATAGGTTATGTTATTAACCTTTACTAACTTTTTTGTTTAATATAATAACAAAATCTTGCCAGCGGATATGCCTTGTATCCTGTTTTTCTAAGTATCCTTACAGCCGAATTAATATTTGACTGATAGATTGCAGGATAATTGCTCTTTATTTTTTCATCAATAACTTTCATATCCTTAGAAACCTTTTTTGAAAATGGAAAACTTAAATATATTTTCATTCTGCTGGCCACTAATCTTGCAATTACATTTTCAATGTATTTTTTCTTTGAATCTGCAATGTTTAGTTCTACATTTTCATCGTAGAACTTAAGTAGTGCCTTAAGCACCCTGTCAAAATTAGTGGAATTGCGTTTCATTTTTTCCACATTCATGCTTTGGTTTGGCAACCCTATTCTGTACTGATATACAAAATCCGGAATAAACTTTACCGTGTTTATATATGGTATTGGATAAACAACAAATTCCATATCAACATAAAAGCAGTTTTCATCGATTTTCCTTATTTGTCTGAGAATATCCGTCTTAACAGTATATCCGTGCATTTTGAGGAAAATTTCATGGGGCAGCTTTTCAAAATTATATTCCCTGTTGTAAACCACACCATCAAAAGGCTTTTGAAATTCCACTGTCTTCTTTCCTGTGTCATTGTCTACCCAGTAATAATTGGAGTAAACCAAATCGCAATCATCTTTTTTAAGTGTTGCTATAAGGTTAATCATAGATTTTGTATCCACCCAGTCATCACTGTCTACCACTTTAAAATATTTTCCCGTGGCATTTGCTATTCCTGTATTTATGGTTGAACCGTGGCCACCATTTTCCTTATTTATTAATTTAAAAGTATCCGGATATTTCTCTGTATATTCCTTAGCAATGATAGGAGATGAATCTGTAGAACCATCGTTTACTATTAAAATCTCCATATCATCTATTATTTCCGGTATTATAAAAGAATCCAGACACTGTTTTAAATATTTTTCCACATTGTATGTTGGAATTGTTACTGACAATATCTTTGACATTTTATCTTCCCTTCACAATTCTTGCAAGTAATCTTGGCAAAACCGTTATGGCATGTCCCGCTTTATAAGAAAAAGAATCATACACTTCCTGCACTCTACCTTCAAGCTCTCTCTTTTCTTCTTCTTTTACCCTTAACTGTTCATCCCTGTCTTTTATCTGATTTTTCAGGTCTTCAATTTCACCTTTTAAATTATCAATCCAGTTAACATGATTTTTTATGTCTTCTTTTATTTGCATAATAATAGGATTATATACCTTATATATGTCCCTATTATTTTCATCTAACATATTAACATCTATATAATTCATGGTTTTAAGCATCTCTTCAAAAACATCACAGGCATATTCCTCAAAGAAAATACTGTCTCCTAACAACTGTCTGTACTCATCATTTAATCTTCGTATTGTCAGGTTATGAAGCTTTTTTAATCCATATTTCGATGATATCTGAAGATTATCACTTATTCCCTTTAATAAATCACAAACCTTTTGTCTGTTCCATTTTATTTCAGTATGACCATATCTGTAACAATATGCCAGCTTATCTACTCCGTAAAAACGCCTTGCCGCTATCATTGCCTCCACAAAAAACGGTGGATCCTGATATCTCACATATTTTTTAAAGCTAATATGATTTTCCGTCAAAAGACTTTTTTCAAATATAAATCTCTGATATCCGAAATCAAACTGATAATCAGTATATTCAATAACACCGTCTTTTTCAAAATGATAGCCAAAATATCTGTCAGGGAATTTTTCATTATAAATTCCATCGTGATAGTCCATAAAACTTCCACCTGCAATGCTGACATTATTTTTCTCAGCTCCCACATAAAGCGTTTCCAATATTTCCTTATCAGGATACCAGTCATCAGGATCCATGAAAATAACATATTTTCCGGATGCTTCTTCTATTCCCAGATTTCTGGCACAAGAAACCCCCTGATTATTCTGTTTTATAACTCTGATTCTGGAATCTCTGTTACAATATAGCTTTAAAACTTCCTCTGAGCCATCTGTAGAGCCGTCATCAATACACAATATTTCTATTTCCCTTAAAGTTTGAGACACTATACTGTCTAAACACTGGGGAAGATATTCTTCCATATTGTATATTGGAATTATTACAGAAATTTTTATCATTTACTTAATCCTTCCCTTTAATTATTTCCCATACTTTTTAAACCCATTGTAGGTATACGCACAAAAATAGAATGCGGTCTTTATTAATCCGTATCCTAAATATCTGTAACATCCTATCTGCATCTTTGCTGACTTAAATTTGTTTCGGGACTTTCCATTTTCACTTAATCTGCTACACAAAAACGGAACATCTATTCCATATACACGATTATATTTCCTTAAAATCTCCATCCACATAATGTAATCTTCATGGAGTTCATCGTGACACATATAAAATTCCTCTGCCAGTTCCTTTTTCATTACAACTGACGAACACGGTATATAATTTGTCCTAAGCATCATTTTATATGTTATTTTTTCAGGGATAGGAATTACCTTTCCTGTTGTACTGCCATCAGCATTCATTAATTCTCTTCCGGTGGCTGTAAAAGATAAATTATTTTCTTTCATAAAAGCAATTTGCTTTTTTAACTTGCCTTCCTTCCACCAGTCATCTGCATCTAAAAATGCAATGTATTCACCTTTTGCTTTTTTAATACCAAGATTTCTTGCCTCAGCCACACCCATGGACCTGCCGCTAGTTAACAACCTTACGGAAACACCGTTATTAAGATTGTTTTCTCTAGTGGAAATCCTGCATGCCATATCTAAAACTATATTTTTTGTGGCATCGGTAGAATTATCATCTATAACTAATATTTCAATTGAAAAATCCCCCTCCTGTGTGCAAACGGAGTCTAGAGCCTTTTCAATATATTTTTCTTCATTGTATGCTGGCATAATAACCGAAATCATTGTCATTTTTTTATTTTCTGCCATTTTTCTTTCCTATATTTAATACGAATAATTCTTTTCCTATCTCTTATACCATATTTACACTATGATAACAAGTAAATTTGCATAATAAACCTCTTTAATTATACTGTCTATTGGCAAAAAAGTCATCATAAATTTTATCCGTTGCAAATACCACAATGTTATTGCGTCAAATGCCTCATTGATTTATAATCTTAACTAGTTATATTTTTACATATAAGACTGTAATGCCTTTATTTTTTGCAGTCAAAAGGAGATTTTCTATGAAAAAAGATTACTTAATGGGTAACGGTGCCATTGCCCTTGGGGCACTTGCCGCAGGAATAAATCTTGTGTCAGGCTACCCCGGCACACCGTCATCTGAAATACTTGAAACAGTAAGTAAATATAAGCAGGGAGATGTACACGTAGAATGGTCTGTCAATGAAAAGGCAGCCTTAGAACTGGCCGCTTCTGCTTCCTATGCTGGAGCCCGCACTTTAGTTACCATGAAGCAGGTGGGACTAAATGTTGCCTCTGACCCCCTTATGTCTCTTGCATATGTTGGTGTAAAAGGTGGTATGGTTATAGTTTCTGCTGATGATCCAGGTCCAATTTCTTCCCAGACAGAACAGGACACAAGAATGTTTGCATCATTTTGCCGCATTCCTGTTTTTGATCCTTCCTCACCGGAAGAAGCATTTTCAATGATTCAGGATGCCTTTGACTATTCCGAAAAGTATAAAACACCTGTACTTTTCCGCCCTACTACCCGTATATGTCACGCATATGCGTCTATAGACATTCCTGAAACAACAACGCCTAAATTGTATGATGGCTTTGTAAAAGATTCAAAACGTTGGGTTATTTTTCCAAAGCTTTCATTTATGAATCACGCCATGATTGAAAAAAGAAATCCTCTTATTGGTGACGATTTTTCTACATATTCCAAAAATATTGTTACAGGCAGTGGAAAGAAGGCTGTTTTTACAGGTGGTATAAGTTATGCTTATGCTAAAGAATATCTACAGGATTATCCTGAAGTTAAGCTTTGTAAAATTTCCACTCCTTATCCATTTCCTGAAAAGTTTGTTTTATCATGCCTTGAAGGAGTAGATGAGGTTATATGCCTTGAAGAGCTTAGTCCTTTCATTGAAGCTGAGGTGACTAAATTAATTGGTAAGCACAGGCTTAATATAAAGGTATATGGTAAGGAAAGTGGTTATGTTAAAACCAGTGGAGAAAATTCAGCAGATTATGTGGCTAAGGTTTTAAGTGATTTTCTTAAAATTCCTTCACAGGAAGCAGGAATTTATTTAGGTGATATGCCTGATTTACCTGTCCGTCCTCCTGTTTTATGTGCAGGATGCCCCCACCGTGCCTCATTTTATGCAGTGAAAAAGGCAATGGAAGGTAAGAATGCTTATTTTTGTGGTGATATAGGATGTTATACCTTAGGAAATGCAATGCCTCTTGACATGGTAGACACCTGTCTTTGTATGGGTGCAGGAATTACAATGGCTCAGGGTTTTCACTGGGTAGATAAGGAAGGTACCTGTTTTGCCTTTGTTGGAGATTCCACGTTTTTTGCCTCCGGCATGACTGGTATTGTTAATGCTGTATACAATGAAGCTGACATGATTCTTTGCGTTCTTGACAATTCAACCACAGCCATGACAGGACATCAGCCTCACCCCGGAACCGGAAAAAACATGATGGGTGATATTGTTGATAAAATAAGTATTGAACATATATTAGAAGGCATGGGAGTTAAGAAGATTGTTACGGTTAATCCTCTTGATTTAAATAAATCAGTTGAGGTTATTAAGGACTGTGCCTCTCTTCCGGGTGTAAAAGCCATTATTTTTAAATCACCATGCATTGCACTGTTTAAGCCTGAAAAGAAGCTTTGTATATCCGATAAATGTATTCAGTGTAAGAAATGTATTCGGGAAATCGGTTGTCCTGCAATAAGTACGGTAAAGGGAAAGGTTACCATTAACGAAGACCTTTGTACCGGTTGTGGCTTATGTAGTCAGGTATGCCCGGTAAATGCTATTGGAGGTGATTTAGATGAATAAAGATATTTTATTATGTGGTGTAGGCGGTCAGGGAACTGTTCTTGCCTCAAAGCTTATTGCCTCAGCTGCAATGCATTTGGGAAACACCGCCCACTCTGCCGAAACCATTGGTATGGCTCAGCGTGGTGGTTCAGTTACAAGTCATATCAGAATCGGTAACAGAGCATTTTCGCCTCTTATTCCTTTAGGAAAGGCAGATATTATTTTAGCTTTCGAGCCTTCAGAAGCCGTTAGAAATCTTTGTTACTTAAAGCAGGACGGAATTGTTATTGTAAATAGCGTTCCCGTTAAACCTACTACAGAGTCATTAAATGATTCAACTTACGACGGTGTGGAAATGATAGAATATTTAAATAAAAAATGTAAATGCGTTGTGGTTGACGCTGATGAATTATGTAAACCGTTTGGCAGCTCAAAGTTTTTCAATGTAGCTATCTTAGGGGTTGCAGTGGGAACTAATGCCACGGGGCTTAATGCTGATACTATTATGTATGAGATTGAACACAGGGTACCGGAACGTTTTGTAGAAACAAATAAAGCGGCTTTTCTTGCCGGCATAAAGATTGGAGAAAAATATGGAATTAACTAATATTCAATTGGAGCAGGTTGATGCTCAAATTAAACGTCTTTTAAATACAGACAGTTATTATGGAAATATTTATCGGAAAAAGGGAATTGACGGTGTTACTTCTCAGGAAGACTTTGAGAAACTTCCTTTTTCAAGTAAGGATGACTTAAGAAATGCTTATCCTTTAGGCATTCAGGCTGTGCCTGATGAAGATGTTGTAAGAATCCATTCTTCTTCAGGTACTACGGGAAAACCGGTTATTATTCCCTATACAGCCAAAGATGTGGATGATTGGGCAATAATGTTTGCAAGATGCTACGAAACTGCCGGTATCACAAAAAAAGACCGTATTCAGATTACTCCGGGATATGGACTTTGGACAGCAGGTATTGGTTTTCAGGCCGGTTGCGAAAAGCTTGGTGCCATGGCTGTTCCTTTGGGCCCGGGAAATACTGAAAAGCAGTTACAAATGATGATAGATTTGCAGTCAACTGTTATTACCGCCACTTCATCTTATGCCCTTCTTTTAGCCGAAGAAATCAACAGACGTGGTCTTAAGGATAAAATCAACTTAAAAAAAGGTGTATTCGGTTCTGAACGTTGGAGTGACAAAATGAGGGAAACCATTCGTGAAAGCCTTGGTATTGAACTATATGATATTTATGGTCTTACGGAAATTTACGGACCGGGTATTGGTATTACCTGTAAAAACGAATGTGGAATCCATTACTGGGATGATTATGTTTACATAGAAATCATTGACCCAGTTACCGGAAAGCCCGTTCCTGATGGAGAAGAAGGGGAAATTGTTATTACAACCTTGGTTAAAGAAGGAGCTCCTCTTATTCGTTTCCGTACCCATGATATTTCAAGGATTATTCCCGGAACATGTGCCTGCGGAAGTAAATATCCAAGACTTGACATTATTAAAGGGCGAAGTGATGATATGTTTAAGGTTCACGGTGTTAATATGTTTCCTAGTCAGATTGAAGACTTACTTTCAAATGTTGATGGAGTTTCATCTGAATATAATGTTACAATTGCTCATGACGATTCTAAAAATAAAGATATCATGATTGTAACTGTTGAAGCGGAAGGACGTGTTGATTTTGAAAAAACCGGAGCTACCATTAGAGAATTGTTTAAATCCAGAATTGGTGTGACTCCCAAAATCACAGTTGTTCCTGCGGGAACTCTTCCAAGAAGCGAAAAGAAAACAAAACGTGTTATTGATTACAGATATAATAACTAAATATTTATTGAAATCGAGTAGGAGGGAAATTTAACTAAATTTCCCGACCTCTCACACCACCGTGCGTACCGTTCGGTACACGGCGGTT
>NZ_CAKVZL010000026.1:0-24218 GCF_934835595.1 Eubacterium sp. AF15-50 | reverse complement strand
CAATGTGCTTACACCTGTTGCTAATCCGCCTCCTCCTATTGGAACCAAAATACAGTCAACTGTTGGAAGTTCTTTAAAGATTTCCATGGCAATTGTTCCCTGACCTGTTGCCACATCCAAATCGTCAAATGGTGGAATAAATGTATATCCCTGCTTTGATGCAAGATTTAAAGCATATTTGCAGGCATCATCGTATACATCACCATATAAAACCACGTCTGCACCATAGTTTTTGGTTCTGTTCACTTTCATAAGTGGAGTTACCGTAGGCATTACAATGGTAGCCTTAGCTCCATATATTTTTGCTGCGTAAGCTACACCCTGGGCATGATTTCCTGCTGATGCAGTAATAAGACCCCTCTCTCTTTCTTCTTCAGAAAGAGTGCTGATTTTATAATACGCACCTCTTACCTTGTAAGCCCCTGTAAACTGCATGTTTTCAGGTTTAATATACACATGGTTACCTGTCTGTTCACTGAAATAATCACTGTAAATTAAGTTTGTATTAATAGTTACTTTTTTTACTATTTCACTAGCTTCCTCAAATTTTCTTAAAGTTAATTTTTTCTCCATAACAATACCTCTATCTGACTAAATTACTCCTGTACGTTAAATAATGCTTCCACAAAATCGTGTGCATCAAATTTCTGTAAATCATCAATCTGTTCTCCCACACCTATATATTTTACAGGTATGCCAAGTTCTGCCTGAATGGCAATGGCTATTCCACCCTTAGCAGTTCCATCCATTTTTGTAAGAATAACACCGGTAATGTCAGCACATTCCTTAAACTGCTTAGCCTGTACTAAGGCATTTTGTCCTGTTGTGGCATCAAGAACTATGAAGTTTTCCCTATGGCATCCACCATATTCTTTTTCAATGATTCTGTCTAACTTCTTTAATTCTTCCATAAGATTTTTCTTATTATGAAGTCTTCCTGCTGTATCGCACAAAAGAATATCTGCACCTTTATTTTTAGCTGATGATATGGCATCAAACAAGACAGAACCCGGGTCTGAGCCTTCCTTTCCTGAAACAATGTCAACTCCTGCCCTGTCAGCCCATTCTTTTAACTGTTCTGCAGCAGCCGCCCTAAACGTATCAGCGGCAGCCAAAACTACCTTTTTGTTATTTTTCTTAAACTGACTTGCCAGTTTTCCAATGGAAGTGGTTTTTCCCACCCCGTTTACACCAATCATTAAAATTACGGAACGCTGATTTTCAAAATCGTATGCATTTTCCCCTATATCCATTTGCTCTTCTATGTTTTTTATAAGCAAATCCTTACATTCCATAGGCTCCTTAATTTTTAATTCTTTTACCTGTTCCTTTAATGTATCAAGAATTTCTTCTGTAGTGTTCACTCCAATATCACTCATAATAAGAGTTTCCTCTAACTCTTCATAAAAGTCATCATCTATATTGGAAAATCCCGTAAAAATGGAATTTAATCCTGACACAATATTGTTTCTGGTTTTTGTAAGTCCTGAAACTAATTTTTCAAAAAACTTTCCTGCCATATTTAATACGCTTTTTGCGTCTCCTTTCTGTTATTTTGTTAAATCCTTCTCTAACAAATCTACAGATACTAATGCAGAAATACCCTTTTCCTGCATTGTTATACCATATAATCTGTCGGCTGAATTCATAGTTCCACGTCTGTGAGTTATAACAATAAACTGAGTATTTTTTGTAAGTTTATGTAAATACTCTGCAAACCTTACAACATTAGAGCCATCAAGAGCTGCTTCTATTTCATCTAAAAGACAAAACGGTGAAGGCTTCAGGTTCTGAATGGCAAACAACAGACTTATGGCTGTAAGTGCCTTTTCTCCACCTGATAACTGCATCATATTCTGGAGTTTCTTTCCAGGTGGCTGGGAAATAATATTAATTCCTGCCTCTAGAATATCCTCTGCTTCCGTCAGCTCAATTGTGCCTTTTCCACCACCGAACAACTCCTTAAATACTTTATCAAATTCAATCTTAATCTCCTCAAATTTCTCCTTGAACTGCTTTCTCATTCCCACTTCAAGTTCATCAATTATTTTAAGAAGATTTTCCTTAGCTTCCATAAGGTCGTCATGCTGGTTTTTCATAAACTGATAACGCTCATTTACTTCCTTAAACTCTTCAATGGCATTAATGTTTACATCACCTAATGATTTCATTTCTTTTCTTATGTTGGCTATATTATCTCTTATCTCTGATTTATCACTGTAATCAGGATTCTTCATTTCACAGGCTTTTCTGTATGTGATTTCATATTCATTCCACATATAAGCCTCTTTGTTTTCAGATTTTTCCTCTAATGCCTCTTTCTGGCTGCTTAGTCTGTAAACTTCTTTATCTAAAGCTGAAATTCTCTCTGAAAGCTGTTCACGTTTTTCAAAAAATTCCTTGTGTTCACGGCTTTGCTTATCCTTTTCATCTTTAGCCTTTTGAATTTCTTCCTTTAAGAGTTCAACCTGCTTACGGCTCTTCTCAGTTTCTTTAGTAAGATTATCAATAGCTTCTGTTCTGGCACTTATTTCATTGTTGTTTTCCTTAGAATTATTTTTAATATCTTCTATTTCCTGCTTAAAGCCTTCAATAACCTTACCTGCATTACTGATTTTCTCAACAATAAATTCGTGCTTTTGCTTATAGTTTGCAATTTCAATATTTATTTCTTCTAAAAGACCATTTTGCTGAGCCAATTCTTCTTTTAGAGAATTAAGTTTCTTTGTATTCTCTACAACTTCCTTTTCTAACAGGTTACTTCTGTCCTCTGTTCCCGTCAGCTCATCATTAAGAGATACACTGTTTTTATTGATGTCGCTTATCTGAACAGCAATATCATCGCTTTCACTGGTATAATCCTTATATTCCCTTGCTATGCTGTCCTTCTTATCTTTTGCCTGCTTTAAATTAATCTCAATGGTATTTTTAATAATAAGCTGTTCCTGTAAACCTGCTGTAATTTTATTTACTTCCTCTGAAACAACACTTATTTCACCTCTGTTATCTGTTAAAGCCTTATCCAGACCTGTTTTTTCTTCTTTTAATGTAACAAGCTTCTTTTGAATTTCGTCTATTTCACGTCTTCGTCCCAGAAGATTACTGTTGTTTTTAAAGGCACCACCGGAAATTGAACCACCTACATTCAGGTATTCACCTTCAAGGGTAACAATTCTAACAGTGTAACGGTATTTTCTCTCAATGGAAATGGCATGGTCAATGGTGTCCACCACCATAACTCTTCCAAGAAGGTATTTAGCTACCCCTTCGTATTCTTTCTTAATATCCACTAAGTCACTGGCAAGCCCCAACACTCCCTTTTCCTCTAATGCATCAGGAGCATTGAAATTAGTTTTGTTGCTCATACTGCTAAGAGGCAGGAAGGTGGCACGTCCATATTTGTTCTTTTTAAGATACTCAATGGTGTCCTTAGCCGTGGTTTCCGTATCAGTGACAATATTTTGAATATTTCCACCTAATGCTGTTTCTATAGCCACTTCATACTTTTTGTCAACCTTAATAATGTCTGCTACAACACCAATAATCCCTTTACGGCCTTCCTTTAATTCCATTACCTTCTTTATGCTGCTTCCATATCCCTCATAACGTTCGGTAATGTTCTTTAAAGTTTCAAGATTTGATTTTAATTTATGATACTTTTCATTGTTTTCCGACAATTCCTTTGAAAGTCTGCTGTTTTCCACTCTCAAATCTGCCAAATCATTGTTATATTTATTTAAAGTATCATTTATTTTCTTTATGTCACTTTTAACGTTTTCAAGCTGCTGTTCTAATTCCTTAATAACGTTGTCCTGACCATCTCTCTGACTTTTAAATTCAATAAGTTTCTGGTTAAGTTGTGATTTTCTTATGTTAATCTGCTCTAACAAGGTATCACATCTTTGTATTTTTGTTTTAATTAAAGCCTTGGCGTTAAGAAGTTCAATTATTTCTCCTTTGTCCTTCTCAATTTTTTCCTCTAATTCCTTTATTCCCTGACCTTTTTCCTCAATCTGTTCATTTATTTCAGTTTGGGAAGCAATGACTTCCTTTAACTTACCCTCATTTTCCGTCTTTTCCCTTTGTGCATTTTCTAATTCAATGCCCTGCTGTTTAATTTCCTCATTAACGGAATCTATTCTCTGATTAATGTAGGATTCGTTATTTTTTGCTGAATTAATCTGCTCCCTTATAACATTAATCTGTCCCTCGAACTTTTCAATATTCAATATAGTTTCATTAAATGAAGCCTTTTTGGTTTCAATTGTATTGTCAATTTCTTCAATAATTTTCTCAAGTTTAGTGTAATCCGCCTTGATTTTTTCAAACTCATCAGATGCCACCTGCATGTCGTCTGATGCGATTTTAATTTTTTCATCAAGCTGTGTTAATCTGTTTTTAATCTCATTGTATTCAATTAAAAACATGTTTACATCGTTTACTTTTAAATCATCTTTCAATAAAAGATATCTTTTAGCCTTTTCACATTGCTTTTCTAAAGGAACCACCTGTCTTTCCAGTTCTCCTAAAATATCTGAAACTCTTACAAGATTCTGGTTCTGGTCGTCAAGTTTTCTTAAAGCTTCATTTTTTCTTCTTTTAAACTTAACAATTCCTGCAGCTTCGTCGAAAAGTTCTCTTCTTTCCTCCGGCTTACCACTTAATATTTTGTCAATCTGTCCCTGACCTATAATGGAATAACCTTCTTTTCCAATACCTGTGTCATAAAACAACTCATTGATGTCTTTTAGTCTCACCTGCGTTCCGTTTATCATATATTCGCTTTCACCGGAGCGGAATAATCTTCTTGAAACTGTAACTTCGTCGTAATCTATATTTAATTTATGATCTGCGTTATCAAATGTTATGGCAACATATGCATATCCCATAGGTTTACGGTTTTCTGTTCCTGCAAATATAACATCTTCCATTTTCGAGCTTCTAAGCTGTTTTGTTTTCTGCTCACCTAATACCCATCTTACGGCATCTGCAACATTACTTTTTCCTGAACCGTTTGGCCCTACAATTCCTGTAATCCCATTGTGAAATTCAAAATTTATTTTATTTGCAAAAGACTTAAATCCGTGTATTTCAATGCTTTTTAAATACATGTTGTTCCCTCTTATCTAAATTTTTTCAAGGCACTGTACGCCGCCTGCTGTTCAGCCGCCTTTTTGGTATGACCCATGCCACTGCCAATTACTTTGTCATCAAGCATCGCAGCCACCTCATAGGTTTTATTATGATCAGGCCCAGTTTCACCTGTTATTTCATATGAAAGCTTACCAACCTTTGCAATATTAATTCTTTCCTGCAAAATTGTTTTACTGTCATAAAATAATCTTTTATTTTCAATATCATTTAAAGCAAATTTAATTATAAAATCTCTGGCATTATCTATTCCACCATCTAAAAATATGCTTCCTATAAGGGCTTCAAAGGCATCTGAAACAATGGAATTTCTCTTTCTTCCACCTGTTTCTTCCTCACCTTTTCCCAAATAAATAAATTCCTCAAGACCAATTTCCCTTGCATCATTTGCCAAAGTAGGTTCACACACAAGGCTTGCTCTTAGCTTCGTCATATTCCCTTCCGGCATATCCGGCATGGTTTTAAATAAAAACTCACTAGACACCAATTCTAAAACGGCATCACCTAAAAACTCAAGCCTCTCGTTGTCCTTTATTCCCTTACTTCTATGTTCGTTAGCAAAAGATGTATGGGTTAATGCGTTAAGCAGCAGGTCTTTATCCTTAAAAACATATTCTATTTTTGTTTCTAATAAGGCGTAATCACTATTCATATATATCCTCTTAAATTATTGCGTTTTTTAAGCCCTATTTCTAGGGCTTATTTTTCAAGTTCTTTCTTAATTTTTTCGTAAGCATCACCAACTGTAACTATTGACTGTGCTTCATCTGTAGGAACCTGAATACCGAATTCTTCTTCAATTCCCATTACTATTTCCAGCACATCTAATGAATCTGCTCCTAAATCATCAACAAATTTACTGTCAGCTGTTATTGTTGCAGGGTCTAAATCTAAAACATCAGCCACTGCCTTTATTAATCTTTCTAATTCCATAATACTCTCCTTTTCAATCTATTTATTTTCTAAATTTAATTTCTCTTTAAATTTATTATTTAAATCCATTTCTTTAAATGTTCCACATTGCAGAATTGAATTTTTGATTTCTATTGCTTTTGAACTTCCATGAGTTTTTACTAAGAGTCCTTTAAGACCTAAAAGAGGTGCTCCGCCGTATTCCTCAATGGAAAATGATTTAAGTGTCTTCTTCAAATCTTTCTTAATAAGAAGAGCTCCTATTTTTGTTTTAAGACTTGCCATTAAGGTTCCTTTAATCTTGCTTAAAAGTACCGATGCCACGCCTTCATACAATTTCAAAATACAGTTTCCCACAAAAGCATCGCAGACAATTACATCTGCTTTTCCTTCAGGAATATCCCTGGCTTCAATATTTCCCACAAAATTAATATCCTTAATTTCCTTTAAAAGAGGGTATGTTTCCTTAACTAAGGCATTCCCCTTTTCCTCTTCAGCACCGATATTAACAATGGCAACTTTAGGATTCTTAATACCTACAATATTTTCCATGTACACGGAACCCATCTTGGCAAACTGAACTAAATGAGATGGTCTCGCATCAACATTCGCCCCACAATCTATAAGAAGTGAAACACCCTTCTTTGTAGGAATAAGTGGTGCAAGAGGTGGTCTTTCTACCCCTTTTAATCTTCCAATAATAACATGTCCGCCTACAAGGTTAGCTCCTGTACTTCCGGCAGATACCATGGCATCTGCTTCACCGTTTTTAACCATGTACATACATTTTACAAGGGATGAATCCTTCTTGCTTCTAATAGCAGCAACAGGTGGTTCCCCTGTTTCAATAACTTCAGTTGCATTTATAATTTCCAAAAGATTACTGTCGTAATCGTACTTTGTAAGTTCTTTTTCAATATCTTCTTTTCTGCCTACAAGTTTTATATTAATGTTTTTATTTTCATTAGCTGCTAAAACAGCACCTTTAACAATCTCTCCCGGAGCATTGTCTCCACCCATACAATCTAAGGCTACAATAGCTTTCGACATTCCAAATCCTCCTTTTTTGCATAAGGATAATATACTAAAAATACGTTATAAAATCAAGAAAAAGTGGCTGTCGCTTTAGCAATCATTTCAATGATTAAAGCAACAGCCACTTTTTTATAATTAGTCAACTGAAACAATTTCTTTTTTGTTATAGCTTCCACAAGCCTTGCATACTCTGTGTGGCATCATTAATGCTCCACATTTACTGCACTTTACAAGGTTTGGAGCTGACATCTTCCAGTTAGCTCTTCTCTTATCTCTTCTTCCTTTAGAAGATTTGTTCTTTGGACAGATAGACATGGTTTACACCTCCTTAAACTGATTAAAAACATCTAAAATTTTCGACATTCCCGTACCTGGTTCTGCGTTATCGCACTTACAGGATCCCATATTGAGATTAGCGCCGCATCTATTGCAAATTCCTTTGCAGTCTTCTTTGCATAGGACTTTCATAGGTAAACTAACCAGAATCTCGTTATAAACAAATACATCAGAATCAAATTTTGTACCTTCAAGATAAACTTCTTCATCTAACTCAGCAATCTTTTCTTCTGAAGATTTATTCATATCTAAATCTTTGAAATAATCAATATTAATCTCATACGGTACAGGCTCTAAACACTTGTCACACGGAATAATCAATGTAACCTTCCCAACGCATTTAAAATCAATATGCTTCTTACCCTTATTTCTAAAAGACAACTTAATATCACTGTCAGAAATAGGATAACGGCTCTTTTTAGTTTTAAATTCCTTCGCTTCAAGCTCTACCGGGTAATTTCTTACCCCGTCTTCTTCCTGTAGTAAATCGTATAAATCAATTAACATAATATTCCTTCTTCAAAGCACCTTATAAATTATACATATCAGCCATAGGTTTGTCAAATACTTTTTTTATTTTTTCAATTTGCTGCTTAAGCTAAAACTTCTACCGTCTCCCTTGCAATTGCAAGTTCCTCATTGGTTGGTATAACATAAACCTTAACCTTTGACTCTTTAGTGGAAATCATTACTTCCTCTCCACGTTTTGAGTTTGCCTCATCATCTATTTCAATTCCAAGATATTTTAAATGACTGCACACATCTTTTCTTACATGACCATTGTTTTCTCCAACGCCGGCTGTAAAAGCAATTACATCTACACCATTCATTACTGCAACATAGGCACCGATAAATTTTACAACAGTATGTATGTAAGCATCAAATGCTGATTTTGCATTTTCATTTCCTTCACTTATTGCCTTTTCTATATCTCTAAAGTCGCTAGACACTCCTGAAAGTCCTGCAACTCCGGACTTTTTATTTAATATTTCAGTTATTTCTGAAATATTCTTTCCTGTATGATTTGCAATAACTTCTAAAATTCCCGGGTCAATATCTCCTGAACGGGTTCCCATTATAACTCCTGCTAAAGGTGTAAGCCCCATACTTGTGTCCACTGATTTTCCACCGTCAACTGCGCATATGCTGGCACCGTTTCCTAAATGACAAACAATTGTTTTTAATTCATTATAAGGCTTGCCGCAAATAGCAGCTGCTCTCTTTGACACAAAGCTATGGGAAGTTCCATGGAATCCATATCTTCTTATTTTATAGTCATCATAGTATTCTCTAGGAAGAGCATATAAATACGCTTCCTCGGGCATTGTCTGATGAAAAGCTGTATCAAACACAACCACATTTGGTGTATCCTTCATTATTTTCATACATGCCTTTATTCCAATAATATTTGCCGGGTTATGAAGAGGTGCTAAATTATTACACTTTTCAATTTTTTCAAGTACATCTTCAGTAACTAAAGCTGACTTTGAAAAATACTCTCCACCGTGTACCACTCTGTGTCCTACTGCTCCAACTTCACTCATATCCTTTATAACTCCTGTGTTTTCTGCCGTAAGGGCAGAAATAACAGCTGTTATGGCCTCATTATGAGTTGGCATATCTATTTCTTTTGTGTTTTTTTCACAATTAACACTTTCATATGTAATAGCACTGCCGCTAATTCCTATTCTTTCACAAAGTCCCTTTGCCAATACCTTTTCATTATCTGAATTAATTAACTGAAACTTAAGTGATGAACTTCCACAATTAATAACTAAAACTTCCATTTCAAACTCCTGTTTTCTTCTAATCACATCTTATTGCCCCTACTTTCCGTTGGTGGCATTTCATTGGGAACCTATTTATAAATGAGTTTTTCTCATTTAATCTATTTGTGCCTGTACTGCTGTAATTGCCACAACACCAACTATATCCTTAGCACTACATCCTCTTGACAAATCGTTAATCGGTCTTGCAATTCCCTGACAAAGAGGACCATATGCCTCAGCCTGTCCAAGTCTCTGCAAAAGCTTATATCCAATATTTCCTGCATCTAAATCAGGGAATATAAGAACATTGGCTCTTCCCGCTACCGGGCTTCCCGGTGCCTTAAATTCTGCTATTTCAGGAACTAAAGCAGCATCTGTCTGCAATTCTCCGTCAATAAGATACTGTGGATATTCCTTGTTGGCTATTTTAGTAGCCTCAACTACTTGATCCACATCAGGATGAGCTGCACTGCCGTGGGTAGAATGGGATAACATGGCAACTCTTGCCTTCTCCCCAACTAAGTACTCAAAAGACTCTGCACTACTTGCAGCTATATCTGCTAACTGTTCCGGATTAGGATTCTGATTCAGTCCACAGTCTCCCATTACGAATACACCATTAGCTCCCATATCCTTATTAGGCACACATATTACAAAAAATGCTGAAACCAATTTACTACCTGGCTTTGTCTTTATAATCTGTAAAGACGGTCTAAGGGTATTAGCTGATGAATGGCATGCTCCTGATACAACTCCGTCTGCATCTCCAGCCTTTAACATCATACATGCAAAATACATATAGTCACTGACTAAAATGGCATATGCCTGTTCTTTAGTCATCCCCTTAGCCTTTCTTAGCTGGTAGAACTGTTCAGCATAATCCTGTATCTTTTCGTATTTTCTCGGGTTAATTATTGTAATACCTTCAGTGTCATAATCTTTTCCATACTTTGCCACCTCTTCCTCTGAGGCTAACAGAATAATATCTGCAAAATCCTCCTTAACAATCTGTTCTGCAGCTTCATATGTACGTCTGTCCATTCCTTCCGGCAAAACAATTGTCTTTCTGTCATGTCTGGCTTTTTCCTTTAACTGCTCAATAAAACCCATATTCATCTTCTCCTTGTTTCTCATATATTCTTCAATCACACAAATAATTATAATATACCTTTTTTGAAGAAACAACAACTATTTATTTTACAATACATATAACAATTTGTGCCTTAATTAATTGATAGAATAGTGCAATAATGATACAATAATCCGGTATACTATATTTAGAAGGATATTTTAGGAGATTTCAATGAAAACAGCAGGTATAATCGCAGAATTTAACCCTTTTCACAACGGTCATAAATATTTAATTGACACGGTGCGTCAAAAAACAGGAGCTGAGAATATTGTAATTTTATGTAGCGGAAATTTTGTTCAAAGGGGACTTCCTGCTATTTTTGACAAATCTCTTCGCAGTAAAACTGCAATAGAAAACGGTGCCGACGTGGTTTTTGAGCTTCCGGTATGTTATTCTACAGCCTCTGCTGAAACTTTTGCCACATCATCAGTAAGTTTCTTTAACAAACTCAACTCCATAGATTACTTATGCTTTGGATGTGAAACGGAAAATACAAAGCTTTTAGAAGAAATTGCCCATGTATTAGCAGATGAACCAACAGAATACAGAGATTCATTGTTAGAAAATCTCAAATCAGGAATGACCTTCCCAAAAGCCCGTGGGATTTCATTAAAAAAATATATGCTTTCAAAAAATCCCGCCATTATTCAGGAGGATTTTGATAATATCATTTCATCTTCTAATAATATTTTAGCAATTGAATACTTAAAAGCATTATATAAAACATCATCAAAAATTAAGGCTTTTTTCATTAAAAGACAGGGAGCCGGTTATAATGACACTAACATAAACATGAAATTTGCTTCTGCTTCAGGAATAAGAAATGCCTTGTCAGACAACCATACTCCTGACCTAAGATCTGTGATACCGGCAAACTCCCTTTCCCTTTATTCAAAGGCTGAACCTATTTTTCTTAAACATTTTTCAGAAATTTTAGGATATATTCTTTTACAGGAAAGTGATTTTACAAAATATAGTGATGTTTCAGATTTTTTAAGTAACAGAATTAATAATTTAAAAGAAAATTATACCGGCTATGAGGACTTTATATCTATGCTTCAGTCCAAAAACTATACCTATGCCGGCATTTCCAGATGTCTTTGTCACATACTTTTAGGTATTACCAAAGCTGATATGGATTATTTTAAAGATAATGATTACCTTAAGTTTGGAAGGCTCCTTGCCTTTAGAAAAGATTCCGGGGTTTTATCTGCAATAAAAAACAACAGTAACATAAATTTAATAAGTAAATTTTCTGATTATTACAGCGTATGTGATGATTTTGACAGAAAAATCCTGGATATAAATATCAAGGCAGATTCTATATATAGAATGGTTTATGCAAATAAATACAAAAAGGAACTGTCTACGGAATTTAACCGTAAAATAATTATTCAATGACCCTTATAGATAACAATCTAAAAAGACTACCTGCCACACATATGGTAATTGTGGTAAGTAGTCTTTTTTGTTATTAGTTCTTAAAACTATGTATAGGTGCAGGAATTCTTCCTGTTCTGTTTACAAAATTGTCACAGGCAAAGTTGTTTACAGGCATTATCGGTGCATAACCTAAAAGTCCACCAAATTCAACCTCATCTCCCACCTGTTTTCCAATAACAGGGATAATTCTAACAGCTGTAGTTTTCTGATTAACCATACCAATAGCTGATTCGTCAGCAATTATTCCGGCAATAGTTGTAGCCTTTGTATCTCCCGGTATTGCAATCATGTCAAGACCAACTGAGCATACACAAGTCATCGCTTCAAGCTTCTCTATTGTAAGAGCTCCTTCTTTTACTGCATCTATCATTCCCTGATCTTCACTTACAGGAATAAACGCACCACTTAATCCACCTACATATGACGAAGCCATTACACCACCTTTTTTAACCTGGTCATTAAGCATGGCAAGGGCAGCTGTAGTTCCCGGAGCACCGGCTCTTTCTAAGCCTATTTCCTCTAAAATATCTGCAACACTGTCTCCAATGGCAGGTGTAGGTGCTAAAGACAAATCGATTATTCCGAAAGGAACATTAAGTCTCTCAGATGCTTCCTTGGCTACTAACTGACCTACTCTTGTTATTTTAAATGCTGTTTTCTTTATTGTGTCACAAAGAACTTCAAAGTTCTCTCCACGAACTTTCTTTAATGCGTGTCTTACAACGCCGGGACCGGATACACCAACATTGATAATTGCGTCGGCTTCTGTAACACCGTGGAATGCTCCTGCCATAAAAGGATTATCATCAGGTGCATTACAAAATACAACTAACTTGGCACATCCTAAAGAGTCCTGTTCTTTAGTTGCCTTAGCTGTTTCTAACACTATTTCTCCCATAAGACGTACGGCATCCATATTAATACCGGTCTTAGTAGAGCCTACATTTACTGAACTGCAGACTCTTTCAGTACATGCTAAAGCCTGAGGAATTGACTTTATAAGATTTTCTTCTGCCGTAGTCATTCCCTTACTTACTAAAGCTGAATAGCCTCCTAAGAAATTAACTCCAACCTCTTTTGCTACCTTATCTAAGGTTTTAGCAATAGTTACAAAATCCTCCGGTGTCTTGCAGGCACTAGCTCCCACAATACCTATAGGTGTAACGGAAATTCTCTTATTTACAATAGGAATACCATATTCCTTTGAAATATCCTCCCCTGTCTGAACAAGGTCTTTTGCCAGTCTCTTTATTTTATTATAAATATTATTGTTAAGTATGTCTAAATCACTGCTTATACAGTCCATCAGACTAATTCCCAATGTAATTGTTCTAACATCAAGATTATAGTTGTCTATCATCTTGTTTGTTTCTATTACTTCAAATCTGTTTATCATCTAAAGCCTCCGTTTTTTAAATTCTATGCATGCTGTTAAAAATATCTTCGTGCTGCATCTTTATTGCAACTCCGATTTCTTCTCCGATTTTATCCAAATCATCTGCCATTTCATGTACCGGCTTTGATGCATTATTACAATCAACAATCATCATCATGTTAAAATACTCCTGCACGATAGTCTGTGAAATGTCAAGAATATTTACATTGTTTTCTGCAAGATATGAACAAACTCCTGCAATAATTCCTACTGTGTCTTTTCCAACAACTGTTATAATTGTCTTCTTCATAAAATCCTCCTACATAAGTAAAATATATTTATATAATAATCTGGGATGAAGGCCTTGTGCCACTGGCAACTTTCAGGTCTATATCATCTGCACAAAACTTATTATTTCCAAAATTTATTTCATTTCTCACTGCCTCAAATGCCAAAGCCGGATAATTATTTTCCTGACTCAAATGTCCCAACATAATATGCTGTAACCTGTCGCTTATTATATTATTAATAAGATTTCCGCATGCCTCGTTAGACAAATGCCCCTTATTTCCCCATATACGCTGCTTTAAATAATAGGGATACGGCCCTGTCTGTAACATATTAATATCATGATTTGCTTCCAGCAAAATAGCATCTAAATCCTGTAAATTATTTATTAAAGGCTCGCTACTTTCCCCTAAGTCAGTAACAACGGCACAAACTTTGTTGTCCCCTGATGTATTGCTCATAAATTTGTAGCAAACAGGATCCGCTGCATCATGACTGATTTTCATTGGCATAATCTGCATATCCCCTATAACCAAATCCTTCATAGGAGATATAACATTAAATAAATCTGTATCTACCTGCCCTATGGATGATTCATTCAATATATAATCAATAGTCTTCTCTGTGGCATATACAGGCTTTTGGTACTTTCTAAGAAACACTCCCAACCCCTTTATGTGGTCGCTATGTTCATGGGTAATAAGTATTCCATCCACATCATCTGCCGTCTTATTAAAAAACTCCAGACCTTCTTCTGTTTTTTTTCTGCTAATTCCCACGTCAACCATTAATGTTGTATTTTCATTATCAACAACAATACAATTGCCTTTACTTCCACTTGAAATAGACGATATTTTCATATGTACACCTCTAAACTTCCTTGTACATTTTATTGTATTTTTCAATTAATTTCAACCTATATTGTTGTAATAATATAAATTTGCCAAAATATTATAAATAAAAAAGGCATTTATGAAAAAAATTATTAAAACCATCCTATGTGTTTTTGCCATAGTATTAACTGTTACATTTCCTGCTTTAATATCAAAAAGTGTAAAGGATGGCATTGCCTTGTGTCTATACACTCTTGTTCCTGCACTGCTTCCTTTTATGCTAATAGTAAATATAATGCAAAAACATGATTTGTGTTCCCAGATAAGTTATATTTTAAAGCCAATATTAAAGATTTTCTTTAAAATATCTGATAACGGGTGTTTTGCCGTAATTATCGGCTTTATTTGCGGATATCCCATGGGAGCTAAAACCATATCAGATTTATATATTCATAAAAAAATATCTTTTTCCGAAGCTGCATATTTAGTAACTTTTTGTAACAATTGTAGTTTGTCTTTTTTGCTTAATTATATATTTCTAAATTATCTGCAAAATTCTTTTATAAAAAATACTGCATTTATTAATCCGGCATTGTTATGTGTCATTCTTGTATATTGCCCTGCCTTTATTGTAGGAACAGCCAACCGTTTTTTATTAAAACCTGACATTACAGTTAATAATTCAAAAGCTATGCCCTTTACCGGCAACCCAATACTTTTATCTGTTAAATCCTTAACAACCCTGTCGGTTTATGTTATTTGTTTCAATATTATGTCCCGGTTGCTTTTGACTCTTCCCATAAATGCCACGTTTAAATCAATTCTTTGTGGCGTAAGTGAAATAACGTCAGGAACTGCTATTATATTTGAAAACATAAGTGGAAACACTGTTCTTTGTACATACCTTATACTTTTGTTTACTGTTTTTGGTGGCATTTCCATTACAATGCAATCTTTAAGTCAGATTTGTCATTCAAAATTAAAGGTATATTATTTAGTGGGCAAATTAGAATCATCTGTTGTTTTTACATTATTATTTTTTATTTTATATCTTGTAAAAAACTAATAAAAACATTTCATTTAAAAAAACAGGACTAATCAGTACCATAATACCGGTAGTCCTGTTTTTTATTAAACAGTATGAATTTTAATTATTTATCTCATGTTTTTCTTCAAAGTACTGCCCCGTATCTCCAAAATATGTATACATTACAACTGCACTTATTCTATTACCTGAATATATATCGCTCCCCTTCAATTGTCCCTTTGTTTTCGTCCAATATGTTTATGTATAAAATATACTCCTGTAGATATCCGTCTTTATAAATACACTTAGAGACATCTTCTACTTCGTTTTCCCCTCCCCCATAACCAAATTTTACCGTATTCATTTCATTACTTGTGTAAAAAATAAACTCCATGCTTGGAAAGATTTCTTCACCCCTTTCTTCCACCATTTTTTTTATACTTTCATAGCTTTCATCTTTACTATCAGCTCTTATCAGTAAGTCATTATCATCAAAAAAGTACGTGTATCCAACTTTTGCTTCTTTTCTAACACGTTTTCCCCTACTTACATTTCCACATATCATATCAACGGTTTTACTTGGACAATACGCTCCCGTATGAAGCATGTTTCCCCCTTTCCAGTATTCTTTTCTCTTACACTTCATGTCAGTTTCATTAATTAACTCTTCGTACTTATCTTCATATTTTTTTCTAATGTCCTCTAATTCATATATAACACCATCCAATTCCTTTTTTCTCATATAAAATTCCTCCTTTAATAAGGTGCTGCACTGCTATATGTAGTTTCCTGTTGGATTTTTCCGTGAAAAACATTCCTGTTTCAATTAAGCTGTTATTTTATAACCGAATTGTTTTTTCATATTTAACCACATATTTTATAGCTATGTCCCTAATCCATTTTCTGGGATGATCTGTATATTTTTGCATTATTTCATACACTTCACTTTTCCTATAGTTACTTAGTGCCCATATTACGTGTCCTTCTATTTCCTCATCTTCTAATATCTACATTACTTCTCTAATTATCATGTATATAATATAATGTATGACTCTCTAAATCATACAAACCGACGTCATAGCCACCTCCTTCCTCTTTCCTATAGTAATAATCCCCCTCAGTTATACATGAACTATCAAAATCATATTTATCTGGTTCACTCATAAATTCCGATTGAAAATTATTAAAATATTGCTTAATAACCTTAACGTAATCTTTAGACACTACTGTATAATATGAATTTTCTGAAAAAGTTACATCAAAAGATTTATCATAATAGTATTTACAATAATCTGTGTATTTCTTAAAACCATCATCAAAATACTCATCGCAAGACTTATATCCATCTAAAATAAACTCTTTTGTATTATTTCCACATCCTGTTATTACCATAGCCACACTAATTCCAATTATTATAATTCCATTTGCTTTCATCATATTTACACCGCCTCTCTTAGAATCTAAAATGTAGTTTTATAATTCAATCCCCAACGAAATGGTTTCAACTGTCCTGAATCTTGCATATATTTACCTATATTATTTGCTAATCCCGCAAAACTAAACCATGATCTCGTCTCCGTAAAATCATATATATCACCTATAGATATGACCAAATTCCATTTATGCCCGTCATACATTCTTGCATTAACAAACACTCTAATATGTTGAACAGAATAATATAAATCTCTATTTTCTGTAAACTCAAATGCAAAATTAAATACTTTCTGTCCATCTATTCTTTTTTTGCACTTATCAAGTTCTTTTTTTACCGCCCTACTTAACTGAATATCACTTTTAATTTTATTTGTAAGCTTTTGTAATTTGTTACTAGGCATTTTTTTACCCCCACCATATAAAGCGTGATGAAACATCATCTTTGCAACAAGATATCCCTTTGCGGTGAGAAAAACGTTTGCAGCTTGCCACACATGTCTCTTAAACGTCTTTGTGACTTTTATCGGATAAGTAATTAAATTACCAGTTTCATCATTCCCTATAATTGGATTACCTTCACAATACATATATAAATTATAACTCCATCTATTTTCATTTGCACCAATATATTTTACATCATCAGCATTAATAAATCTTCCCACTTCAGCATCATAGTACCTACTTTGAAGGTAATAAAATCCACTCTCGTTATCAAAATAATATCCTCTGTATGTAATATGATTCAATGCATATGGTATCTCATTTTTCTCATAACAAACTGTATCTACCACATTTCCCCATGCATCATACGCATAGCTTGCAATCTTTGCACCTGTTGAATCAATCAGTCCTATGACATCCCCTTGCATATTTTTTCATAATAAATGCTTTTCCTGTTAAGTTCCTGATTCATCTCACTTATTTCATTATACTCAAAACCTGCGATGTCTCCATTACCATCATAATAATACCAAATATCATATTTTCTTCCCGATAACTTGTATGTAACAGTTTCTCTTATGAGTTTTTTTCATCCCATTCATAATCAGTAGATGTTATATTTGTTTCTTTATGAGTTCTAAGTCCATTTTGATTGTATTCATAAGTTACGTCCGAATCATCACTCAATATAATTTTTGAAAGTTCTCTGCCTCTTATCCATTCAAATTTCTTCCCGTCATGGTATTTAACAGGATTTCCAACACTATCATATGTTATCTTCTGATTTCCATATTTCGTCAACTGATCAGCCCAATCACCATTTTCATAACTATATTTTATGTCCTGTATATTTGTAAGACTCCCATCCGAATTTATTTTTTTTAGATGCTTTGCCACAACATTTCCAGTACTTGTATATCCGTAAACACATCCCGTGCTATTAACATAATCCAACTCCTTTACTAATCGCCCATGTACATCATAAGCATATTCGTGAATTCTGTTTCCATCAAGTTTAATTTCCGTTATATTTCCTGACAAATCATAAATATATTCATATTATTTGTTTTCACCATATGCATTTATATTATATGATATCTTTGTATCAGACATTTCGTCCTGATAACTATTCAATATATACTTTTTGCACAATTGCGAATATATCTCATAACTTATCTTTTTATTCTCGTCAGAAGACGTTACCACAATATTATCACCATTATACAAGGTGTCTGTTGTTACGGTTTTATCTTCGTCCGACATATCTGTTTTCTGAGATTCTTGATATGTCACCTTGCTTCCCTGATTCTTTTCAAATGTATAAGATATATTTTTATCTGTTATGTTTCCATCTACATTTTGACTATTTTTTACTTCCTTCATAAATCCATCATTCCTTGCTACGGTGATGTTGTCGTCTGAATATACATAATCATAACTTATTTTCTCTTTACCCGTACAATCTATAAATTTAAGTATTCTCCCTTCATTGTCATATTCTGTAACATATGAACATTGTGTATCATCACAATAATATATTTCAGATTTTTTTGTATATGAATTTCCATTTTCATCAATAGATTTTGTAGTCACCGTTCTTATTTTCTGACCATTTCCATATGAAGTAATTTGTTCTAAAATATTACTATTTTCTGTTATGTTACTTTCATAATTGACTAATTCAACGTCTCCAACTTTCAAGGTTTTCATATCACCATTTTTGTATGACATTGTATATTCTGTCTTCTGATCACATATATAGGTCACATTGCCATCACTGTCATATGTGTATGTTATGCATATGGTATGATTGATATCATTCTGATTTTCCTCTACAATTGCAGTGTTGTTTCCATTCTCATCATAGAAATATTTTATAACTTTATTTAATGTAACATCTCCATAATCTGTTGTTATTTTCTTTGTATCTCCACGATAAATATTTACTATATATGTTACTTTAACACCGTCTTCCATTTCGGAATACTCATAATCGTATAATCCCTTATGTACCTGAGCCGAATATGCACCAAGCCTATCTGTTCCCTTATTCTGTGGATTGTCAGTTTTCCTAGGATTAACTGTACCAAAATCATCAGGATCATACACTTCATCAAAATCTGAATCAACAAGCCATGGATCCGTTCCTTCCCTGTACTCTCTTACATCTGACCAACCATCTCCATCACTGTCTTTTCCATCTTCATTCTTTACTGCCGGGTCCGTTCCAAGAGTAAAAACCTCATATCCGTCAGGCAATCCATCTCCGTCACTATCCTGAACGTACTTTGGTTCCGTTTCCGTACTATCCTCTGTCTCAGTATTCCATTTTGTCTTAAAATCCCATATTTCGTATCCGTCTTCCAGACCGTCCCCATCAGTATCTCTTGTCACGGCACTATATGTCCCTGCCTCATCCTGATTTTCTTCACCTGTTTCACTGTTAATACTATAAGAAAGTATGTTACTTAAATATTTTCCGTCTTTTCTTATTGCAACTAATCTTACATCCATATCCGTGGTATCACTGTCTATGTCTAAAGAATACTCCAAATCACTGGTTCTTGCAACCATTTTAAAATCCCCATCATTTTTTCTGGTCGCAATCATGTATTCCTCTACTTCTTTACCTGAGCCATCACCGTAATCTTCCCAGTTCAGATCTATTTTTCCTGTATCTTCCTGATATTCTCCCGTAATATTAAAATCCCCATAATACTTTCCATTCATATCTATAGGGTCAAAGTAATCCACTACAAACATAGGTGCTTTATTCGTAGCTGTTCCACATATCCTCGTATATGACATTTTCTCTTCCGTCCCGGTACATAATGCAATTCCATATGCTTCAGGAATCTCACCAAACGCTATCTTTTCCACCCATTTCTTTACGTCCAGATTGTATTTTTTCCCCTGCTCAAATCCTGTCTGACTTGATATAAGTTCATCAGAATTGGACGGTTTTGTGTTCTATGTTACCTGAGAAATATCCCAGTTTTCTTCAACCGGATATATATTTATTACCGGATTTCCAACCACTTCCTTTATATCAATGTTCAAAACAGCCAGACTTATAAACTTGTTCTTCAGCCTTTCTTCAAGTCCCCTCCATTTCATAATTGCCTGACCATAAAATCCTTCTGATATTTTTCCAACCAGCATTTCATTACCGCCATCTATGACATAATTCGCCGGATAACCACTGGTTGGATTACTTGCATCAACGGTATCCTTACTCGTCCAGTACATTGTAGGGTCAAGAGTTACCGGATATTTTGTATCTTTTGAATTCAAAAATTTCTCATCCAATGCTTCGGTAACTGTCCATGTATCACCGTTATTTTTTATATCATATTTTATGTTAAAGCTGTAATTAATTCCGGTACTGTCACACAGGTATGGTGATGAAATATATGCCTTCTTTTTACCCTTTTCATCATATATTCCGATGACATTGGTTTTCTCATCCAGTTCCATGTACATACCATTAAGCACATATTCATAAGTAATCGTATTTTCTGCAGGTCTACTGTTAAAAATGACATTTTCCTTAACACCATTATTTAGTGATATGTACTGTGTTCTGCTATCCTCTCCGGTATATATAACTTCGTAGTCTCCATCACTTTTCTTTGGCATTTCACCTTTTTCCGTTTTCTGCGAAAATGTAATTTCATATTTATCTTTTTTCATAATAATTGGGGTATCTTTGCCGAGTTCTTCCGGAAAATACTGTTTTGAGTCCCCCTCAGTATTCACCATTTTATATTGGGCAATGGCTTTATTGCTTTCCACAACATCAGTCTTTTCAAGTTCCTTAAGATCTTTATTTTCTATTTCTTTTAAAGAGCTGTCATAGTCCTTCCACTTACCATTTTCCTTATAACGTATATCGTCTCCATACCATTCCAGTTTTTTGCTTCCATTGCTCATAAGATATGTGTTTGAGTTTTTGGTTCTTTCGTCTTTTAGTTCCTTTACGACCTTTACCTCATAACTTATCCTCCACTTTTGTTTACTACTTCAATTTCTCCCTATAATTGAAATTACATTAACGTTACTGTTTTTTCTTTTCATTCTCCCATTTTTAAGTATTCCGTTTATAGCCTTTATTTATCTACATTTTATTGTTGGGATTTTAATGTTGCAATAGGTTATGCGTAAACGTATCCGTTTTTTGCGCAAGTGAAGTTTTTTAAATTAATTTTTCATCTCATTAAACTTATCAAATTTCCAATATCATAATTTTATGAATCATCTCTACTGTATATAAGCTTATCTAAGCCAATCTGTTCAATAATATCTACATAGTTTTTAAAATCTATACGTAAAAAGAAAGACCTTAGATAAACTAAGATCTTTCCACCATTCAGTACAATTTAGTGTTATGAAAATTATAATAAATCTACAGTTAAATCATCATCTGAATCATCACTTGCAGTATCTTCATCTTCCTGACCACTTAATTCTTTTCTGCTTTCAACAACAACATTAAGTGAGCTGTTAAGTGAAGTCATCATAGTGCTTTGTGCACTTTCAAAACTATTCATACCAGTTGTAAGAATGCTCTGAACATTTGATAAAATATCATCTGTATACTGCATTGCTCTTGTTCTTAAATCGTTTGCTTCATTTGTAGCTGAATCTAAGATTCCCTGAGCTTCAGTTTGTGCCTGTTCAATAATCTGATTAGCTTCGTTGTATGCCTTCTGCATAATTTCATGTTCACTTACCAACTGATTAATATGTGCTGTTGCTTCAGCAATCATAGCCTCTGATCTTTCTTTAGCATCATTTAAAATAGCATCCTTGTTAGCAATAATCTTCTGATATTTCTTAATTTCATCAGGTGTTCTTAATCTTAATTCCGCTAACAATTCATCAATATCGTCTTTGTTGACAATAATTTTTGATGTTGATAATGGCTGAAATTTACAATTATCAATATATTCTTCTATCTCTGTAATAATCTGCTCAATCTTACTCATATCGCTTCTCCTTTATCTCTTAATCTTATCATAAACTTTATTTACAACTGTTTCAGGAACAAGTTTGCTAATGTCAGCGCCATAATATGCCGCTTCCTTCACTGTACTTGAGCTTAAATAAGCATACTCTAAACTAGTTGTAAAAAAGATTGTATCAATCTCATTGTTTAATACTGTGTTTGTCTGTGCCATCTGAAGTTCATATTCAAAATCAGTAACAGCCCTAAGACCTCTTACTATAACCTTGGCATTCACTTCCTTTGCGAAATCCACCAAAAGACCCTCAAAAGACATCACTTTAACGTTTGGTAAATCCTTAACAACTTCCTCTAGCATTTTAACACGATTTTCTACTGAAAACAACGGAGATTTAGAATTATTATTTAAAACACTGACGATTAATTCGTCCACAACTTTTGAAGCTCTCTTAATTATATCTAAGTGACCCATAGTTACGGGGTCAAAACTTCCCGGATATATCGCTCTAGTCATCCTTTCACTCCATAATCTTAAAAAAAACATGCTTGTTTGTCTTATACTTCTTTTCTTTCGTAATCTCAAATCCTAATTCTTCTGCGTAAGACATATCTGTATCTAGAGAAGCCTCCACAATGATTAAAGAATTTTTATTTATTAAATCAGATTTTCCCAGAAAAATCAACACATCCTTCTCGTATTCTTTGTTATAAGGTGGATCCATAAATACTACGTCAAATATTTCACTGCCATTTAGTCTGGCAAGGGCTTCGTTGCATGACATCTGCATTAACTGTGCTCCATCTTCAAGATGTGTAAATTTCAGATTTTCTTTTATGCAGTTGCAGGCTTCTCTATTATTCTCCACAAGATATGCTTTTTTAGCTCCACGGCTTAAAGCTTCTATGGCAATAGCTCCACTTCCACTAAACAAATCAAGAAATACTGCATCGTACATTAAATCATTAATGATGTTAAATAATGTTTCTTTAATTCTGTCTGTGGTAGGACGGGTATCCATTCCTTTAACGGTTTTAAGCTGTAATCTGCGTGCCTTTCCCGCAATAACTCTCATAAAGCGCCTTGCTCCTTATATTTTAAGAAAATCTCTTTTATATCAGGCAGATGCTTTCATCTGCTCCTGTTGTTTCCATAACAAAACATAAAAGCAAGCACTAATATGCCTGCTTTTACGTTGTCAATAAATGAATTACTTCATCTTATTCCTCTGTGTCCTCAGTTGCTTCCTCTACAGGCTCTTCAACTGTATCTTCAACTTCTTCATCAGGAAGGAGTTCCTTCATGCTTAAGCTGATTTTCTTTTCTTCTTCATTGAAATCAACAATCTTTGCTTCGATTTCCTGACCAATTGATAATTCATCAGCAGGCTTATCTACATGATGCTTTGCAATCTGTGATACATGTAATAATGCATCAACACCAGGCTCAATTTCAACAAATGCACCGAAATCTGTCATTCTTGCAACTTTTCCTGTAACAATAGCACCAACAGCAAACTTTTCACTTGCATTAGCCCATGGATTTGTGTCTTCAAACTTAAGACTTAAAGCAATCTTATCTCCGTTAATTTCTTTAATAAATGTAGTAACCTTATCACCAGGTTTGAAAAGTTTTCTTGGGTTTCCTACTCTGCCCCATGACATTTCAGAAATATGAAGAAGACCATCAGCTCCTCCGATGTCAACAAAAGCACCGAAATCTACAACGCTCTTTACAACACCTTCAACAACATCACCTACATTAATTCTTTCAAATAAAGCTTTCTTAGCGGCTTCCTTCTGTGCAACTATTAACTGCTTTCTGTCGCCTATTATCCTCTTCTTTGGACTTAATACAAACTCTGTAATAACAAATTCAATTTCCTGATTGAGATATTTGTTTAAATCTCTTTCAAAATTGTCTGACACAAGGCTTGCAGGTATAAATACTCTTCCGCCTTCAACATCAACACTCAAACCACCTTTCAAAATCTGTACAACTGGTGCTTTGAGAACTTCTTTATTTTCAAAAGCTTCTTCAAGTCTCTTATTTGCCTTCTCTGCAGCAAGTCTCTTATA
>NZ_CAKVZL010000025.1:0-25343 GCF_934835595.1 Eubacterium sp. AF15-50 | reverse complement strand
GTGTATACTCTGTAATCCTTATGATCCATTTTGCCTGCCAATGCCATACCTACTGCTGTAGATACTCCCTGACCTAATGAACCTGATGACATATCAACTCCCGGAGTATGCTTCATATCAGGATGTCCCTGCAAATATGAATCCGGCTTACGAAGTGTCACAATATCTTCTTTTGGAATAAATCCTTTTTCAGCAAGTACTCCATATAAAACAGGTGCTGCATGTCCCTTTGATAAAACAAATCTGTCTCTGTTAGGATTTTTTGGATTTTTGGCATCAACATTCATTTCCTCATAATACAGGAAAGTTACCATGTCAGCAGCTGATAAAGAGCCACCCGGATGTCCTGATTTTGCACTGTGAAGACCTGTAACAATGTTTTTCCTTACTTCGTTAGCAATCTTTTTTAACTGTAAATTTTCCATTGTTTCTTCCTTTCTTATACATTAAAATCTGATTCTACCAATATGTTATTACCTTCCTCATCTTTTTTAGATGCGAAGATACCCTTTAGCTTTCTTCCTATTCTTCTTGATTTAGAAATAGCCTCATCTACAATGCTTTCAACATCACTTCTGCCAATTCCCTTATTTACACCAAAGAAGTCATCTATAGCCTTATAAAATGCAAGGTTTGCAACCTCGTCAAAAACATATCCCTTGTCTTTTGCATAGCGTTTACCATATTCTACCCATTCCTTAATGTCGTATTCTCTTATGGTAACTACATGATTAAATACCCTTGCAGCCCTCTGGGATTCATTTAATATCTTTGTCATTCCATCAGTTTCGCCTTCTAAGATAATAATCATGTCATCTGTAAACATACCTGATACATCTGTTATTTCACTTAATGTCATAGGTCCTAACCTGTCAGCATTTTCAATAATCAAATCACTTCCAAGAAGCTTTGATAACACTGTTCTAAAACCTTTTCTGTTAAGTGCCACAGCATCTATTTTTGCCAGTTTTCTGTTTCTTCTGCCACGCTTTTTATTTACAAGCTTAATAATTTCTATGGCAAGTGTGGTTTTACCCGTCTTTTCACTTCCCATAATAACTACATTGCCCTCTGCTGAATTTCCATTAGGCTTGTAATTAATAATTAAATCCTTTAAAACATCCCTTATATTGGTGTCAAATCCTTCCACATTAAGATAGTTTTTAAAGGCTGACAGTTCTTCCTCTGTTAAAACTATTTCAGGCTCTACGTCCTCTGCAGAATCTCCATTAGTCTTATCAGTAGGCAGAATCTCCTCATTATATATCGGCTTTGCCTTTTTCCTTACTATAGCCTTGTCAGTATTTCCTTCTTTTACTTCTTCCTTTGTATCATCCGGTTTTGCCTGTTTATCTTCCGGTTCTTCCGTTACCTCCGGTGTCACTTCTTCTTCCTCTTCCTTCGGCTCTTCTAATACTTCAGGTGATTGGCTTAAATTTTCATCCGGCTTTTCCTCTTCTACCATGTCAGGTACCTTGATTTCTAATTTTCCTTCTTCTACAATACCTGCTCCTGAAAGAATTTCTATACTTGCTGATGTAGCATTTTTAACCTTTAAATTCAAGCCCGGCTTTTCAGCCTTTGTTGCCTCTGACTTTTGATTTTCAGTTTCTCTGACAGCAGATTTTAATTCATCTTCTGTTGGAAGTTCCTGGGTAACAAATCCTGAGTTGTCTATCTTAAGGTCTGCTACCATATCATCTTCTATTTCTTCCGGTTCTAAATTATTCTGTGCTTCCCTTTGGGCTTTAGGCTCTACATCCGTTTCCGGCTCAATTTCCGGTTCAGATTGTGCTTTCTGTTCAGCTTTAGCCTCAGGCTCAATTTCTGCTTTCTGTTCAGCTTCAATCTCTACCTCAGGCTCGGTTTCTACTTCCGGCTGTGGTTTTACCTCTGCCTCAGGTTCATTTTCCGGCTCAATAACCTCCTCTTCAACCTGTCCATCCTTCTGCAAATTATCTTCGCTGTTAAAATGAAGCAATTCATCCTTTTCCTTTAGAGATTCCTCTAACTCCTCTCTTGCAGAAGTTGCCTCATCTATAATATTTACAGCCTGCTTAACAGTATCCGCCTTTAATATGCCTCTTTCCTGAAGTTTCCTTAATATATCCGCAACTCCATTCATGTCACTAATGGTATTTTCGGCTTCATTCTGTTCCTGTACCGGCCCTGTTTCTTCTTTCAAATCCTCCGAATGGGATTTTTCCTGTATTTCCGGTGCTTCATCTTTTTCTGCTTCCGGTTCTTTCTTATCCTCTGTAACTTCTGACTGCAAAGATGATTCATCAGCCTCCCTGCTTTGGGATTTTGCATTTTCACCTTCTAAGTCCGTTACTATTTCTTCCATTACCGGCTCTTTTTCAGTTTCATCCTCTTCTTCAAGTTCTGAAACCTCTTCCTCGATTTTTTCTTCATCTACCGGCTGTTCAGCTATTTCTGCCTCTTCCATTAACTCTTCAATGGTTTTATTGTTTAAGTCATCCTCTTCGGATTTTAATATAATCTCTTCCATATCGCCATTCATTTTAGGAAAAATCTTTGTTTCTCCTAAATTACCTGAAGCTGTATTGTCAAAAATTCTTGTTTTCGAAAGTTCGTCCTCTGTCTCCTTATTCTGTGCCATCTTAGACTGTTCTTTCTTCTCGTCTGCAAGAATCTCTTTCACGCTGTCTGCCACTGCTGCCTGAATATCCTCCTCCGCAGTTTGTGGTTCCACCTTAATTTCAGGAATATCATGGACAATATCCATTTTAACATCTAACGGCTTTAATTCCTCCGCATGCTTTTTAGCTGCTTCGGCTTCCATTGCTATTTTTTTCTTGTTTTCATCATATTTTTCCTGCTGTGCAGGGGTTAGCGGGCTATACATTTTCTTAAGATCCATTGCCTTAAATACATATTTTCCCTCAGCAAACCAAAGGCATATTTCATCACATATATCAATACATTTCTGCTTGTCACCGATTATGTGATACAGTTTGGCTAATTCATATGCCCATCTTTCTTCCATGTCAATATTAACATACTCCTCCAGTATGCCAATTAACTCTTCAATAGGCTTTTCCTGTGCCTTTGCCATTTTGTATTTAAGCACAAATCTTGATGTGTCCCTAGGTGCCATTTCCACGAAATCTTCGTAATAGTCTTTAGCTGCGGTAAAATCTTTTGTCTTTATTGACAAAAGACATAGCTTATACGCTATATGACGACCGGTATTTGTGTTTTCATAGGCTGTAAGAAGCACTTCTTTTGCCTTCTCATAATTATGGTTTAATTCATATGCATTTGCCACGATGTTAAGTAAATTGTTATCTTTAATTTTCTTTATATCCAAAGCATCTGCTATTTTACCTGCCTCTTCGTAATCCCTGTCATGCAGTGCTCTTTTTATTTCCTCTAATTTCAGCTTCTGCTCGTTTTTGTCCATTTGAATTCCTCTTATTTTAATATTTATCCATGCTTACATTTTCTAAACCGTAACTCGTCCCTGTAATGCCCTGAGCAATGTTACATTGTCAATACACTCTAAATCTCCTCCTACAGGAACACCGCTGGCAATTCTTGTAACCTTTATTCCCAAAGGCTTAACAACCTTGCTGATATACATGGCTGTTGCCTCACCTTCCACACTGGAATTAGTAGCAATAATCACCTCATTTACGTCGTCCTTCAGACGTTCAAACAGCTCTTTTAAGCGGATATCATTTTGTCCTATACCTGCCATAGGATTTATTGCTCCGTGAAGTACATGATAAACTCCCTTATACTCTCCGACTTTTTCGTATGCCGCCATATCTTTGGTAGACTCAACTACCATAATAGTCTTATGGTCTCTTTCCTTGCTACTGCAAATAGGGCATTCATCCTGGTCAGTAAGGGTACAGCATGTCTTACAGTATTTAACATTTTCCTTGGCATTTATCATGGCATTTGCAATATCCTCTACCTGCTCTTTGGGCATGTCCAAAATATGAAATGCCAGTCTTCCTGCGGTTTTTGCACCCACTCCCGGAAGAGTCGATAATTCTTCAATTAGTTTTGTTATATATCCACTGTAGTAATCCAATGTCCTTACCTCTTTCTTTAAGTCAAACTATTAGAACAGTCCGCCTAATCCTCCGGTAATTTTGGACATTTTCTGTGTTGACATTTCTTCCATTTTTCTTATGGCCTCATTTACTGCTGCCATAACTAAATCCTCTAACATTTCAATGTCATCAGGGTCTACAACTTCCGGATCAAGTTTAATTTTTGTAATTTCCTTTGAACCTGAAATTGTAACTTCAACGGCTCCACCACCTGCTGTTGCAGTATATTCGGAAGCTTCAAGTTCTGCCTGGGCTTCCTCCATCTGCTTCTGCATCTTCTGTGCCTGCTTCATTATATTATTCATATTCCCCGGCATTCCTCCCGGAAATCCACCTCTTTTTGCCATTTTAAAAATCCTCCTGTACTACTTCCATATTAATATTCTTTAATACAACCTCCTGGAAATAATCTCCAAAATTCTGGTTGCCCTCAAGCATTGTCATTTCTACCTTGACCTGCTTATTAATTTCTTCACTTATTATATTATTAAGCATTTCTATAATCTCAGGTTTATTGCAGCCCTCATATCCGATAGCTCCCGGATTAAATACTATAAGAAGGGTATCATCCCCTTTGACACTAAACCTGGCATCATTTAGAAATGTCTTATACGGATTTGAAATATGTCTTTTTACCTTTCCCCAGTTATCCACTACATACTGGATATCTGCCGGAACAGGCTTGTCAAAGACTTTTTTAGGTTTACTTTCTACCTTCTCCTCAGTTGCAGGCACAGCTACCTTTGCCACAAAATCTCCCTTTTCCATTTTGTTTTCCAAAATAGAAATTCTGTTAATTAGAGATGCCGTATCATTTTCCATCTGAGGCTTATTTAGTTTTATAAGTGCAATTTCTATCAGCACTCTTTTATTTGAAGCATATTTTATCTGACCGGCAAGTTCTGAGAACACCCGTATATATCTCATTATTACATCTGTCTCAACCATTGATGCTTCTTCCTTTAATGCCTCTATACGTTCTGCCGAAGCATCTATAAAATCCGTTGTTCCGTCAGAAGTCTTTATAAGCATTAAATTACGCAGGTACCATATAAAATCACTGACAAACTGCCCTAGTTCTCTTCCCTGCATAACCATTTCATCTAATATGTTAATACATTCAGTAACATTCCCTGCAATAATACTTCTGGTAAGTCTGCTGAAAATTTCATTGTCAACTGCCCCTAAAACCTCTAACACATTTTCGTAGGTGAGCTTCTGTCCCAGATAAAACGCTATACACTGGTCTAAAAGACTAAGAGCATCACGCATGGAGCCATCCGCTGCCTTTGCCACATATCTGATAGCCTTATCCTCTACATCTATGCCTTCCTTTTCCATTAATTCCGTAAGTCTGGCAGCTATTGTATCTATGGTGATTCTTTTAAAATCATATCTCTGGCACCTTGATAAAATAGTTATTGGTATTTTATGGGGTTCTGTAGTAGCCAAAATAAACATTACATATGACGGTGGTTCCTCTAATGTTTTTAAAAGTGCATTAAAAGCACCAATGGATAACATATGCACCTCGTCGATAATGTACACGGTATACTTTCCATTAGCCGGTGTATATTGGATTTCGTCTCTTATCTGACGAATATTATCTACACCGTTGTTTGATGCCGCATCTATTTCAACTACATTCATTGCACTGCCTGAATTAATTGCCCGACACGTTTCACATTCATTGCACGGGCTTCCATCTATAGGGTGTTCACAGTTTACAGCTCTGGCAAAAATCTTCGCCACACTTGTTTTTCCTGTTCCCCGTGTTCCACAAAAAAGATATGCATGTCCTATTCTGTTAGCATTAATCTGATTTTTAAGAGTCTGTACTATATGATCCTGCCCTTTAACCTGCTCAAATGATGTAGGTCTGAATTTTCTGTATAATGCTGTATAAGACATGTTTTCTCCCTTCGTAATATTCACGCAAAAATGTTTTTTTAGATTTTGGGCGCACTACACCTATTGCGCCTTTGGAATCATTATAAACCAAAAAAGTTTTCCATACAAGACGTTGGAAAACTTTTCTATATTTTTATTAAGTATATTGACACTTATATGTCTTTATTTAATTTTACTCATTATGTAATCATATACCTCTGTTGGAATCTTATAATAACTTTTATCTACACGGCAATATCCATTATTATCGTCCGGTGAATATATTTCCACCATATCTCCTGAGGGTTCAATTTTTAAGTATGCAGCGGGAGCTGATTTAAGCTCAAATCGGTTAATCTTCTCCCATTTTCCGGTATCCTCCACACTATCTGATGCATTGTCAATGCTGTTGGAATTTTGCTTATTGGTATTTTCCTCATTTTCCACTGCCTGTTCATATGCTGACTGTGCCTGAGTAAGCTGTTCCTGCAATTTAGTAAGCTGCTCTTCAAGTCGTGTTTTTGTCTGTCCGGTGTTAATAAGGTGTATTTTTCGTGAGAATTAAATGAATAAAACTAAGTATACAAAAAGGGAGTTAAAACCAAACAGCTAAATAACTGTTAATGTTCTAACTCCCTTATATGTTTTATTTTATTAATCCGTGCGGTTTGCTTTGTGAATATCCCATAAGCGTTACCTTTACAGTTAACTCGGTCCAGGCACCCTCATGTCACACGAGATGATCTGCTTAGTGCTGCTCCATTCCTGACCTGACACGGTTCACAGGACCCCGTTGCATAAGACCCGGACGTCAACATCACTTATAAAGGGCAGCCCTACAAGATATACCCGACACAAACCATCACCCCTGCTATAGCGGATTGCAGGTTCAGGGCGCCGCTACCTCCCCGGCTGCACGGAAGTGTTATAACAAATTCATTTGTCAGAAATACAGTATAACCCAATGACTTTTTCTTTGTCAACTATGATTTTCTAAGATTTCTAAAAAAATCCTTTAAAAGGCTGCTGCATTCTTCTTCTAATATGCCCTTTTCAATCTCTACCTGATGGTTAAATTTGTCCACCTGCAACAGATTCATAATAGAGCCTGCACATCCTGCCTTTGGATTCATGCATCCTATATATACTTTTTTTATTCTTGCCTGAACTATGGCTCCTGCACACATCTGGCACGGCTCGGTGGTAACATACATCTCACAATCATCAAGCCTCCAGTCATCAAGCTTTTTACTGGCCTTTTTTATGGCATTTAACTCGGCATGGCTTAAAGTATTTTTGTCAACCATTCTTCTGTTATAGCCTCTGCCTATTATTTTATCCTTATATACAATAACGCATCCTATAGGTACCTCACCAATATCCCATGCCTTTTTTGCCTGCTTTATTGCCTCTCTCATGTACTTTTCTTTCATCTTAATATTCCATCTGATATTTTATATAAACTTTTAACATATTTATCCCACATATCTTACCTGATAACCGGCTCTTTTGCCTTCCTCCATATCAGCCCTGAATTCTCCACCTTCGTACTCATTACTAAATATGTATATTCCTGCTATTTCCTCCATGGAAAATCCGTTTTGTTCTAATTCATTCTTATCTACCTTTATGGTGTACATGGAATTTTCCACCACAGGATTTAAGGAACCAATTTTGTATCCCTTCTTACTTCCATAACGATATAAATAAATATTAACAAACTCTGCAAGATATCCCTTTGGTATTTTTAAAGTAAGATTAAATTTACAGGTAGTGTCCTTTTCCTTACACTCCACAAATCCTACATTCCTTACTTTTCTTCCGTTTACATAATAATAAATATACAATAACTTCCTATTATTCATTTTTGCCTCACTCCTTCACTGAATTATATGAGGCAAAAATGTAAATTATGACTATTATTTAAAATATTCTGAAATTGTTTTCCAGATGCCGTCCTCTTCCTGACCTAATGACCAGTAAGCAGCTCCTCCTAATTTGTACTTATTCATTAATTCCAGCCTTGACTTAACTGATGTTTCATCCTCAAGCCAAATCATGAAAGTACTGCTTCCCTTTGTATACGTTACAAAATTCTGTCCTGTAGTTTCGTCAAAAGCCGGCTTAACTCCTGCAGCCTTGTATTCTTTCTTTGCGGCATTCATTCCAACAGCCTTGCTTGATAAATAATAATTTCCATTTGCTGCATCTTCAATAAGCTTTCCTGAACCATCTGCATTGCCATCCTCTTCACTTTTTGTTTCCCAGATTCTTGTATAAAACGGCATTCCATTTATTACTCTGTCAGAATTTCCTGTTTCTTCCAAAGTATCTTTAATTGAATTTTGTGCATAAGACATAGATGACACTGAACCTGCCTCATCACTTGCAGAAGTATGTTCATCATAATTCATTATAATCAAATAATCCACTAATTTAATCTGCTGCTTTCTGTCATAATAGGCACTCCATTTAGATGGTGCATAATTATCTACCGAAAGAACTTTTTTAGC
The DNA here is from genome assembly GCF_934835595.1 of Eubacterium sp. AF15-50. Taxonomy (NCBI): domain Bacteria; kingdom Bacillati; phylum Bacillota; class Clostridia; order Eubacteriales; family Eubacteriaceae; genus Eubacterium; species Eubacterium sp. AF15-50. Next base: position 16,852 of record NZ_CAKVZL010000025.1, on the reverse strand, counting down.
AGCCCTACACTCAATGGATAATTCCCTAAGGAACTGAAGATAGTCATCAATAATCTCTTCTGTTATATATTCAAAGTCAATATTAACGCCGTCTAGTTCATAACTGTCTGCAAAATACATTATATTGTTAATAAATTTCTTTCTAAGAGCAGTTGATGTTAATACCTTCTTTGTAAGTTTCCTGTCTGTAAAGTCATTAACTAACGCCCACACCTGCATTCCCTTTTTATGGGCTTTTTCCACATAATTTAAATCTGCAAGGGATGACAGATTTCCGTTTTTATCCACCAATGAAAACCATGTAGGGGAAATAACATTTACCCCTTTAACATTTGCTGTCAGTTCATCAAAGTTGTTATTGGCATTCTGATTATATATCTGATTCCATGCCAGACTCACCTTTGTATCTAATGTTACATGAGTGTATGTATCATCGTCATTTTTAAATGAAACCTCCTGAGTTCCACTATCATTTAACTCCGATACGGGAATGTATCCGATATAGCCGTTTTCTGTTCGTACTTTATCCCAGTTCTTGCCACTTTCTATAACTGTAACCTTTGTTCCCTTTGAAATTTCTTTTACTATAAGGTTCTGGTAATCACCTTTAGTACGCATTTCAATATTACTGTCAGTAGTCATTATATTTTTCTTTCCACTTTTATATGTAATACTTAAAATAGCCGGTGCATCACCTTCTGCCTTAGTTAATTTATAATTAATATCTACAAATTTTTTAACGGTTTCTATATTTATATAGCATTTTTTATTTTCTTTAATGCAGGTTGTATAATTAACCTTTTCCTTGTCTATAACATTTTCATTAAGAGGCATTTCATAGGAAGTTGTTGCGTTGGTAAACATTAAACTCCCATTGCTTTTATCATAGTAAAATCTTGGGTCTATATTGTCTTTAACCATATCAATGCTTACAAATACATCTGCATCCTTCATAATTCCGTACTGTTCGCTATATTTATCCTCTAATGCAACTGCCACTACACTGTCACCGCTTTTGGTAGTGTAATTAACATCCTTGCCATTATCATCTTCATAGGTAAGTCCCATATACCATTTTAAATCCACTTTTCCATCATTAGTCTTTCTAAACATATCACATCCTGATAAAACAAACGCTGAAATCACTAATGCGGTAAGTGCAATATATCTTACGTTTTTTCTCACTGTAATTCCTCCTTATAATAAATGTAATGTCCCTACCTTTAATCAGAGGCATTTCGTCGGAAATGTACCATAAATGGAACATAACACTTTTATCATACCATAAATAAAAAAGACTGCATACAGTATTTTCCCTTACATATGAAAACTTCTGCACTATAATAGTACAGAAGTCTACATTCATGGGGAAACCATAAACTTTCTTGTGAAATACTAATTTTAGTTATTGTTATGCTATGTTTCCGTATTATTCATTTAACCTTAAACCGATTATATCATATTGTTTATATATTGCAACCTATTTTTTGTAACAGCTATGCCTGCGGATTCGAGCCGGGATGGCTGAGCTGTAACTGTATCGCATGGCTGAGCTGTTACCATTTTTAAAAATTTTGTCATACTTTGTACATTTTTACAGTATATATATTGTACTTGTAAGATATTGCTAACCTAAAATCTTTACACTTTTAGGTTTATTGGATATACTAGTATCATAAATGTTTTTGTATTATAACGAATCTATTCGAATGAGAGGTGATTTTTATGAAAATTGAAAAAATCAATGACAATCAGATTCGCTGTACCTTAACCAGGGAGGACCTTGAGGATCGTGACATTACAATAAGTGAGTTGGCATACGGTTCCATGAAGATTAAAGAACTTTTTCAGGACATGATGCGTCAGGCAAATGACGATTTCGGTTTTGATGTTAGTAACATTCCGTTAATGGTGGAAGCCACACCGATTCCTTCTGATGGTATTGTTCTGGTTATAACTAAGGTCCCTAATCAGGATGAGGATGGTCATCACTATCCTTCATTGTTTTCCAACGGTTTTCCTGAGGAATTAAAGGAAAAAATTAAGGAAAGCTTATATGCACATTTTGGTGATGCAGGGGTTGAACTTGATTATTTTGATGAAATAATAGAGGATTCTTTAGATGACTACGATGACGAAGCTCCTTTAGATGAGGAATCTTCTTTAGATAAAGATAATAATCAGCCTAAATTAGAGGAATATTCAGTCCATCTTCTTTCTTCTTATGATGATTTGAATGTTTTAATTGATTTAGCAGGAATTTTAAATGATGAATTTTCAGGTGAAAGTTCCCTATATAAGTCTCCTTTAGATGGCAGATATTATCTTAACGTTCTTTTTACTTCAAAAGACGAATTTTTTGTAGCAAGGGCCAGAGGACTTATTTCAGAATACGGCAGGACCGAAGATGTGACGGCTTTTAAACCGGCATATCTTAATGAGCATTATGAAGTAATTATTGCAGATCATGCTGTTGAGAAGCTGGCTTCTATTGCCTATTAATTATAACCAAAAATAACCGGGTTCTAACGATTTCAAATCGTTAATGCCCGGTTATTTTTATGTTAATTATATTTCATCTATTGTATTTTGTCCCTGACAGCTTTTGCTTCATACATAAGAATTGCCGTGGCAATTGCTGCATTTAATGATTCCACCTTTCCTTCCATAGGTATCTTTATAAGCCTATCCGCCTTTTGTGACACTTCCTGACTAAGGCCCCTTGCCTCGTTGCCAATTAGCAGTGCAACATCCCTGTTAAACACACCGTTATGGTACAAATCCCCCTTTAGATGTGCTGCGTAGGTTGTAATACCCCTTTGTTTTAACTTATCTATGTCCTCCGGCAAATTATGGGAAATGGCAAAAGGAACCCTGAATATGGAACCCATAGTTGAACGTATTACCTTTGGGTTATATATATCTGCACAATCACTGCTCATTATTATGCCTGAAATTCCTGCTCCCTCACCGGTTCTCACAATTGTTCCCAAATTTCCCGGATCCTGCAACCGGTCTAATACCACAATACAGCTGCCATTTTTATTACGTTTTTCAATTATATCCTCTACGGTATATTTTTTTTGCTTTACTATGGCTAAAACTCCCTGCGGTGTAACAGTATCTGATATTTTTTTAAATATGTTATCACTTACTATATTGTAGCTATAGCCTTTAAGACTGTCCTTGTTTTCTTTTTCAAAACTTTCTGAAACATAAATCTCTTTCAGTTCGTCCCTTGGGACCTCCAAAAACATCTTAATGCCTTCTACCGTAAACAACCCGGTGGATTTTCGCACTTTAGACTTTTCTTTAAGACTTATAATATTTTTTATATGAGCATTTGTAGCTGATGTAATTAGCATATCCTAATCTCCCATTTTTTACTGGAGAAGCTTTACTAAATCCTCTCCGTAGATTTCCTTTAATTTTTCAACAAAATTCTTATTGGCATCTACTCTGTACTGTGCCGGCATCATTTTTCTCTGACGCTCCTTCGCCAATGCTATCATAACTCTGTCATTTCCTTTATTTTCAGATAAAAGACTGATTAACTTCTGTTCCCCGGCAATATAGGCTTCCTTATCCTTAAAGGCTATCCAAAGCTCTGACGGAACCTGAACAAACTCTTTTATTTCACTTGCCTTAACCTTTCCCGGAGCATTTTCCTGTATATCTGCCTCTCCTGTGATAAATATTTTTCTGCCTTCCATTAGAATTTCCCTATATTTATCAAATTCTCTTGGAAAAACAACGATTTCCACAGTTCCCACTAAATCTTCCAAAGTTAAAAACGCCATCTGATCTCCACGCTTTGTGAATTTTCTCGTTACAGTGGTTATTATTCCTCCTACCGTAACCCGGCTTTTGTCCTTTATTTTATAACTTTCCCCTTCTTCAGGAACAGCAAAATCAAGACTCATGTTTGTAATAACACGTTTCCACTTTTCTTCCATGTCAGATAGAGGATGACCACTGGCATATATTCCAATAACTTCCTTTTCAAATTCAAGCTTCTGGTCATTATCATATTCACCAACATTTGGCATTTGCATTTTGTAATTCTTTTTCTGGTCCTCATCGGCAATGTCAAACAATGACATTTGTCCCTGCATGGTATCTTTTTTATCCTGGTTTACACTGTCCACAATCTGAACATAAACCATCATCATCTGCTTTCTCGTGGCACCAAATGAATCAAAGGCTCCCGCCTTAATGAAATTTTCAATGGCTCTTTTATTTACTCCAAGAGGTGCTGTCCTTGAAATGAAATCTTCAAGGTCTTTATATATTCCACGAGCCTCTCTTTCAGCTACTATATTGTCGATAACAGCTTTTCCTACATTTTTTATTGCTGTAAGACCATATCTGATACTGTCTCCTTTAGCTGAAAATCCGCTTTCACCTTCATTTATGTCCGGTGGCAAAATTTTTATTCCCATGGAGCGACAGGAATATACATATTCTGCTACCTTGTCAGTCATATCCATAACTGACGACAACATCGCTGCCATAAATTCAGCAGTATAATAGTATTTAAGGTACGCTGTCTGGTATGTAACCACAGCATATGCCGCAGCATGGGACTTATTAAAGGCGTACTGAGCAAAAACCGTCATTTCGTCGTATATTTTATTGGCAATTGACTCGCTTATTCCATTGTTTACACATCCCTTGATGTTTTCTGACTCGTCACCGTAAACAAAAACCTTTCGTTCTTTTGCCATAACATCCGCTTTTTTCTTTGACATTGCTCTTCTTAACAAATCGCTTCGTCCCAGAGAAAATCCTGCCAGGTCACGGACTATCTGCATTACCTGTTCCTGATAAACGATACATCCGTAGGTTGGCTCTAATATACTCTCAAGTTGAGGACAATCGTAGGTTACGCTGTCTGCATTATTTTTTCCCTCAATATATTTTGGAATGAAATCCATCGGTCCCGGTCTGTACAAAGAAATTCCCGCTATAATATCTTCAAGGCTTTCAGGTTTTAATTCCTTCATGAAGCTTTTCATTCCGCTGCTTTCTAGCTGGAATATTCCTTCTGTATTTCCGGTACCAATATAGTGAAGTACATTTTTATCTGAATAATCTATTTTGTTTAAATAAATATCAAGACCTCTGTTTTTCTTAATGAATCTTAGGGCATTTTGTATAACCGTAAGGTTTCTAAGACCTAAAAAGTCCATTTTCAAAAGTCCCAGTTCCTCTAATGTTGTCATTATGTACTGGGTAGTTATGGAGCCGTCTGAGGCTCTGGACAAAGGTACATATTCATCTACCGGCTTTCCGCAAATAACAACTCCCGCCGCGTGCATGGATGCGTGTCTTGGGAGTCCCTCAAGTCTTTTTGACATATCAATAAGATACTTTACATCCGAATCCCCTTCATATAAATCCCTTAATTCCTTGCTTTGCTTTAATGCTATATCAAGAGTCATATGGAGATCATTTGGTATCATTTTGGCAATGGCATCTGCCTGGGCATAAGGCATATCAAGTACCCTGGCCACATCACGTATTACTCCCTTTGCCTTCAGTGTTCCAAAGGTTACAATCTGTGCCACATGGTCTTTTCCATATTTTCTTCCTACATAATCAATAACTTCCTGTCTTCTTTCAATACAGAAGTCCACGTCAATATCAGGCATGGAAACTCTTTCAGGATTAAGGAATCGCTCAAAAATCAGATTATATCTCATTGGCTCTATATCTGTAATCTCAAGGCAATAAGACACAATGCTTCCTGCTGCAGAGCCTCTTCCCGGGCCTACGGCAATTCCACTGGATTTGGCAAAATGAATAAAATCCCATACAATAAGGAAATATTCAATGTAACCCATACTTTTTATTGTATTAAGTTCATAATTAAGTCTGTCTTCTAATTCTTCCCTGGAAAGCTTACAGTTTTCGTCCTTTTCACCTTTAAACACCGGATATCTTTTATGTAAACCATTTTCACATAATTCCTTTAAATATGTCCATGATGTATACCCCTTTGGGACAGGGAAACTTGGGATTTTAGTTACTCCAAATTCAAAGGTTACATTACAACGCTTAGCTATTTTTTCTGTATTTTCCAAAGCCTGGGGAGCATACTTAAATAAATCCGCCATTTCCTCAGGAGATTTTAAATAGTATTGTCCCCCTTCATATCTCATTCTGTCTTCATCAGACTTCTTTTTTCCTGTCTGAATACACAATAAAATATCGTGGGCTTCCACATCATCTGCATAAGTGTAATGAACGTCATTGGTACATACTAAGTCCACTCCCAATTCATCACTTAATCTTAAAAGCTGCTGATTAACAGTTTTTTGTTCCGGAATACCATGATCCTGTAATTCCAAAAAATAATTATCCTTACCAAATATATCTAAGTATCTAAGTGCTGCCTCTTTTCCTGCCTGATAATCCCCTCTTGCAAGAAATCTCTGGACTTCTCCTGCAAGACAGGCACTAAGGCATATAATTCCTTCGTGAAACTCCCTTAATACTTCATAATCTACTCTGGGCTTATAGTAAAAACCATCTACAAATCCCTTAGATACTATTTTGCATAAATTAGCATATCCTTTATTATTTTCTGCAAGCAAAATAAGGTGATAGTACCTGTCCTCACCTGCATTTGCTTCTTTATCAAATCTTGAACCGGGAGCTACATACACCTCACAACCTATTATGGGTTTTATGCCGTTAGCCAACGCCGCACGGTAAAAATCTATTGCCCCATACATTACGCCATGGTCTGTAATGGCAAGACTATCCATTCCCAATTCTTTAGCTCTCTTAGTTATTTCTTTTATTTTACTTGAACCGTCTAACAAACTAAACTCTGTATGGACGTGTAAATGTGTAAAACTCATATATACCTGCTTTCCTGTCTTTATGCCCATGCATATTTTCTACACCGTCAATTCTAAATACAAGTATAACACAGTTTCCCTTCCATTTGGTTATAAAATTCTTAGGTTCATATTTCCGCTTTTTTATAATAATTACTGCATTTTAAAACCCCAGGCCTTAAAAGACCCGGGGTTTTAAAAAATTATATAGAGAAAAACATTCAAAGATAGTTAATATGCTAATAATATTTTTTTGCTTTTCATTTGTTAGTATTAGTATCTTATTTTTCACATATTTTTTCAAGTGTCCATTTTTTTGTATATTCTGTTATTTTTTAGTTTTCCTGATATAACAACATCATTACACCCTTTTGTCCATGATAAAAAGAACCGGCTCCATAGTTGACTTTATCAACCCTAAGCCGGCTCGTTTTATTTTACTCTAATTTAATTTCTTAATTTTTGTTTCCTAAATATTTTTCTATGCTTTCTATTGCCTGTGCCTCATCTGCACCATCTGCAGAAACCTTTACTGTCTGTCCCGGCACAAGTCCTAAAGCCATCATTCCCATAATGCTCTTTGCATTAACCTTCTTTGTCTCGTACTCAACATAGATTTTACTTTCAAACTGGCTTGCAACCTGTACACATTTAGCCACCGGGCTAGCTTCCACACCCTGCTTGATATCAATCGTAATGTCCTTTGTTGTCATTTTATACTTCCTTTCTAAAGGGTCATTCCCTTAATTCATTTGCAATGGGACCAAATTTTCAGCAGTTAATCCCTCAATTCGTCTGCAATACGACAAATCTTTCTTAACCGATGATTAACTCCCGACTTTCCTAATGGCGGGTCCAGCATTTCCCCTAGCTCCTGTAATGAAGCATCAGGATTTTCCACTCTGACAGTAGCAATATCCTGTAATTTTTCAGGTAAATACGACAAACCTTTTTTTTCTATAATCATATTTATGTCATCAATCTGTCTTATAGAAGTAGAAACCGTCTTTTTAATGTTTGCAGTTTCACAATTAACCTGCCTGTTATAGTAGTTACTCATATCCTTAAGAATACGGATATTTTCCATTTTCATTAAAGCAACGTGAGCCTCCATAACATTTAAAACATTAATAATTCCTTCGCCTTCTTTGATATATACCACAAAATGACCTTTTCTTGCAACTGTTTTCGCTTCAATATTGAAATTTTTAAGTAAATTTATTATTTGTTCCGACTTTTTATCACTGCTACACTTTATCTCAAAGTGGTAGGATTTCTGAGGATCATTAATGGAACCTGCTGCCATAAACGCCCCTCTGATAAAGGCACGTTTGCAACAGTCCTTCATTATAATAACATTATTTGTTATTGATAAATTCTCCTCTATATCACCATAAGAATTAATCAGTTTCGTTGCCTGCAAAACTTTTAACGCCTCATCATGTTCCTTTATGGTAATAGTATATGTCTTTTGACTTTTTGAATATGCATTATTTCTTGATACAATTTCTGTCTCAATACGAAAAGTTTTCCATAAAAGCTGCTTAAGCTTATCTGCCGTTACCTTGGTTTCAGTACGGAATCTCACGGAATACTTTCCATTTTCGTCAATGGCAACACTTCCACACATGGATAAAATAGCCGCAGTCTCTGCAATCTTACAATGCATTGCACTACTTATGTGAGTGGCTAACTCTTCTTTCACCTCTTGGGAGAAACTCATAATATTTTCCTCCATGATTTTATCTGGTAATATCCCTATGGGCTATTCTGATGCCGTATCCTGCATCTGCGCTGTCAAGCTGCTTGTACAATTCCTTCGCCACGGTTACTGACCTGTGATGTCCTCCGGTACATCCTATTCCAATAACCAGCTGGTTTTTTCCTTCATCTATGTAATTAGGAATCAAAAATTTTACCATATCCGTAAGTTTCTCTAAAAATTCCCTAGATACTTCCGAATCTAATACAAAATCCTGCACTTCCTTATCTTCACCGGTTTTATGCTTTAACTCCGGAATATAATAAGGGTTAGGCAAAAACCTCACATCAAAAACCAAATCACAGTCTGCCGGCACTCCAAATTTGAAGCCAAAAGACATTATTGTTACAAAAAGGTTTCTGTATTCCTTATTCATAACAAAAATCTTTTCAATTTCAGTTCTTAAATTTCTCACAAGAAGATTGCTGGTATCAATAATATAGTCTGCCTGCTTTCTTAAAAATGCAAGCTTTTTTCTTTCTGTGTTAATTTCATTTTCAACACTGTCCGCATCACCCATAGGATGGCTTCTTCTTGTTTCTTTAAAACGCTTAATTAAAGTGCTGTTATTGCAGTCTAAAAACAGAATCTCATAATTCTGGTCCTTAATACGCAGATTTTCCAATACTTCATTTATTCTGTCTAAATTGTTGCCACTTCTTATATCAACTCCAATGGCAACCTTGTTTTTTTCGCTGGTCTGACTAAACAGTAAATCAGCAAAATTTTCTATTAAATCTATAGGCAAATTGTCTACACAATAATATCCATTATCCTCGAATATCTTAAGAGCCGTAATTTTTCCGGCTCCTGACATTCCTGTAACTATAACAAACCGCATTGCTGTCTCCCTTTAAATAATTTTAACTTCCGGTTCTAATGTAACATTAAATTTCTCTTTTACAGTTTTCTCCACGTCATTTATAACCTGCAAAACATCAGTTGCCGTTGCATTACTGTAATTAATAACAAATCCACAATGCTTTTCTGAAACCATGGCACCGCCTACCCTGTAGCCTTAAATACCAGCATATTCAAAAAGCTTTCAGGCAAAATAGCCCTCAGGCCTTTAGAATGAACTTCCGTCACTTGGAAATTCCAACGGCTGCTTTGCCTTTCTCTTTTGCATAAGCATCTGCATAATCAAACTGATTTCCTCTGAAGTTCCTATAAATAAGCCAATGCACATCTGAAGAACTATCATTCCTTCTTTTGCAATTCTGCTGGTTCTATATCCCATATCAAGCTCTGATATATCTAGTTTTCTGACATTTCCATCCCTGTCTAAAACCTTTACCCACTTAATTACATCCTTCATTTCACCACCATAAGCCCCTGCATTCATAACAACGGCTCCGCCTACATTTCCCGGTATTCCATGGGCAAATTCAAAACCACCTAAGTCATTTACTGCTGCCGTCATGGCAATTGCTGATAATTTGGCTCCGGCATCTGCCACAATTTCCTCTCCGATAACATCTATGGTATTAATCCTTGAATTTACTTCAATTATTATGCCATCATATCCCTCATCTCTTACAAGGATATTACTTCCGTTACCTATAACCATATATGGTGCATTTTCCGCTCTGCATGCCTTTACTGTATCCACTAATTCATCTATTGACCCCGGAATTACGTAAAGGGCTGCATTTCCACCGCACTTAAAGGTACAGTGCTTTGCCATATTTTCGTTTTCCTTAACAAATTCTTCTCCAACAATTTCCTTTAATCTGTCTATTAACTGCTGTGTCATGAAAAAATCACTCCTAACAAATTATTTTATTATTAATGCTGCTGAACCAAACATTCCTGCATCATTTCCCAATTCTGCCAAATGAACTGCTGCATCTCCACATGCTGAAAAACATGTTTCCCTATATGTATCCTTTACAACATCAATAAGGTATGAACCTGCCTTACTTACTCCTCCACCTATGATAAACGCCTGTGGATTTACTGTCGCTGCAATATTTGACATGGCCTTTCCAAGATAGTTGCCCATCTGCTTTGTTATGGTTATTGCACCTTCGTTTCCTTCTTTTGCCAAATCAAAAACATCCTTAGCTGTAATATTTTCCCCGAATTCATTTAATTTTTCGTCACTATGAGCTGCCATATATCTCTTTGCAAGTCGTACAACTCCTGTGGCAGATGCATACTGCTCCAGACATCCATGTCTTCCGCAATTACACTGTTCCTCTTCTCCATCCTGCATATGCATATGTCCGATTTCTCCTGCACCACCATTGTAGCCTGTAAGAATCTTACCATTAATAATGACTCCGCCACCTACACCGGTTCCAAGAGTAATCATTACAATGTCATCATAACCTTTTCCGCCACCTTTCCATGCTTCACCAAGGGCGGCTACGTTTGCATCATTTCCGGCTTTAACCTTAATACCATGGAACATTTCAGAAAGCTTCTGTTCAACATTGAAAGTTCCCCATCCTAAATTTACACACTGTAAAACTGTTCCATCTGCTAAAACAGGTCCCGGAAGTCCAATTCCAATACCTTCTATTTCATCAAGGCTGATGCCTTCTTTTACTAATTTACCCTCTAAAGCCTCACATATATCTGCAAGAATATTTTCACCAAAATTTTCTGTTCTTGTAGTAATTTCCCACTTATCTAAAACTTCTCCATTATTTTTAAAGAAACCTATCTTTATTGTAGTTCCTCCAACATCAATTCCAAAACAATACTCTTTCATTTTTTCCTCCTAAATTATTTTATTCATCGTCTTCTGTTGCTTTCTTCATATTTTTTTCTACACGGTTATATAATTCCTGTGCCGCATTATATCCCATTCTCTTCTGTCTGTGGTTAACCGCCGCTGACTCAACAATAACTGCAAGATTTCGTCCCGGTCTGATAGGAATGGAGTGACACACTACTTTATTTCCCAGAAATTCAATGTAATTGTCCACAAGACCCATTCTGTCATATTCTTTTTCTCTATCCCACTCTTCCAGTTTAATAACCATATCAATGTTTGCCGTATCCAAAATACTTTCAACACCAAACAATGCCTTAACATCAATAATTCCAATGCCTCGAAGTTCAATAAAATGCTTGGTTATTTCAGGTGATGTTCCAATCAATGTTTCATCACTTACTTTTCTGATTTCCACCACATCATCTGTAACTAAACGATGTCCTCTCTTTATCAGTTCAAGGGCTGCTTCACTTTTTCCAATTCCGCTTTCACCCATAATCAGCACACCTTCACCATAAACATCCACCAAAACTCCATGTCTTGTAATGCAAGGTGCCAGTTCAACATTTAACCATCTTGACAGTTCAGCGTTAAATCTGGATGTAGCCATATCTGTTGATAAAATAGGAACTCCATGCTTTGCTCCAATTTCAATCATATCCTCATCCGGCTTATTGCCACGACAAAGAATAAGACACGGTATACCGCTGCTCATCAGTTTCTCATACACCCATTGTCTGTTTTTTCTTTCCATGTTATCTAAAAATGCACATTCCACATTTCCAATAATCTGAACTCTTTCTTTATCAAAATGTTCAAAAAAGCCTGCCAGCTGTAATGCCGGTCTGTTTACTTCCGGTATGGTAATCTTAATTTTATCTGTATCCACTGATGGTGTATGATTTGTAAGTTTGTAATACTCTACAATCTTTGTAAATTTGATGCTGATATCTGATTCCATTTTATGCTCTCCTCTCCTGTTATTATTAATATTTTATAACTTTACTCCTGTCTGATATAATATCATCCGGGCATTTTTTTGTACACATTATTTTTAAATTTAGTGAAAGAACTTATATACATCCTTAGCTACATTTTCATTCATAGATGGTGCTTTCTCCAATTCCTCCACCGTGGCAGTTCTGATATTTTCCAGAGTTTTAAAATGTCTCATAAGTGCTTTTCGCCTTGTAGGTCCCACTCCCGGAATATCATCTAAAATAGAATGTACCTGTCCTTTATTTCTAAGACTTCTATGATATTCAATGGCAAATCTGTGGGTTTCATCCTGTATTCTTGTAATAAGTTTAAAACCTTCAGAATGGCTATCTATTGGTATTTCCACATTATTATAATATAAACCTCTTGTTCTATGATTGTCATCCTTAACCATTCCACATACAGGAATATTTATTCCTAAATTGTCAAGAACTTTAAGAGCTACATTTACCTGTCCTTTTCCTCCGTCCATTAAAAGCACATCCGGAAACTTACTAAAACTTCCCATATTGTAATCACCGTCTTCTAAATCCAGTTTCTCACGCTCTTCCAAACCATGTTTAAAACGTCTTGTAAGAACCTCTTCCATGCTGGCGTAATCGTCCGGTCCCTTTACGGATTTAATTTTGAACTTTCGATAGTTATTTCTCTTTGGTTTGCCGTCCTCATACACAATCATGGATGCCACAGATTCATATCCATTGGTATTTGATATATCATATGACTCCATTCTGTGAATTCCGGTAATTCCCGTAAGTTCCTCTATTTCATGAACTGCACCTGTGGTCTTTCTCTGCTCACGTCTGTATTTTTCCTTGTTTTGCTCTAACAGATTTTCAGCATTCTTAGCTGCCAGTTCCACTAACTTTTCCTTACTTCCCTTTTTAGGATTTACTATTTTAACAGTATAATTCTGATTTCTGCTAAGCAATTTTGATAATAATTCCGGCTCTTCTACCTCCTCCTGTACCAGTAATTCGTGGGGAATAAAAGGTGTTCCTATATAATATTGTTTGATAAAGCTCGTAAGAATGTCCCTTCCCGTATCTCCCGGAACTGTTGTCAGATAAAAATGTTCCCTTCCTATGAGTTTTCCGTTTCTCACAAAAAATACCTGAACCACTGCATCATTTCCCTCTTCTGCATATGCAATAATATCTCTGTCTTCAAATTGATGGGTTGTTATTTTCTGATTACCTGCCACGTGGTTAATACTGTTTATTAAATCACGGCACTCCATAGCCTTTTCAAAATCCAGTTCTGCCGATGCCTTTTGCATCTTTTCCTCTAGTTCCTTGATGGTGTCTCTGTAATTACCCTCTAGAAATTTTATTGCCTTATCTACATTCTCCCGATATTTTTCTTTCGATATATATCCCTGACACGCTCCATCGCATTGCCCAATATGATAGTACAAACAAGGTCGTCCATTAACATGGGGAACTTCCTTTTTATTCTCCTGTTCCTCCCATGGTTTTCTATTATCTATTATGGTTTTATTACAATTTCTGATTTTATACATTTTCTGTAATAAATCTATGGTGTCACGAACTGCCCCGGCACTGGTAAAGGGGCCAAAATATTTATTATTGTCTTTTTTCATTCTTCGGGCTAAAAGTATTCTCGGATAATCTTCACGCAAAGTAACCATGACATATGGATAAGTCTTGTCATCCATAAGCATGGTGTTGTACTTTGGTCTATATTCTTTTATAAGGTTACACTCTAAAATGAGAGCCTCTAATTCGGAATCTGTCAATATATATTCAAACCTTTTGATATTTGAAACCATTGACTGAATTTTCAGGCTCTTCTTAGTGCTTTCCCTAAAATATGAACTTACCCGCCTTTTTAAATTAACTGCCTTACCTACATATATAACGTCGTCCCGTTTATCATGCATAAGATAAACTCCCGGCGTTTCCGGCATTTTCTTCAATTCCTCTGAAAAATTAAACTCACTCATATGGCTATTGTACCAAATTGCAGGCAGTATGACTAGCCACTAATCATTGGAAATACATTTTGAATTTTAGAAAATAACGTATAAAAAAGCTGCTTCTTTAAAGCTTACAAAACTCTGAAGAAACAGCTCACATATATTTCAATTTAAATATTTAATTTTAACTCTTTGTTTCCTTCAAGAATATTCACGTCCGTTTCCAAAGTATTATCCTTGCATGAAACCGTTACATAATACTTATATTGACTTTTGTCCTTTAATTCCACCAACATATTAACATCCACTGTGTCATCTTCTCTCAGTAAATAAGTATATTTTACATTTTCAAGAGTTTTGGAATATTTATTCTTAATTTCATCGTCAATTTTTTCCTTTACGTTCTTAGCATTTAACATTTTAAAGAATTCCTCTTCTGATATTTCTTTAGCCTCGTATTCCTTACATGTCTTCGAATTATCATCCCATTTAAAATGATATTTCTGTTGAGACAAACTCATCCAGTCCTTAAAATCGGATTGTAATTCATAATATGAATAGTTATATGCGTACAGTTCATTATTTTCTACGAATAAATTAATTCTATTTTTAGAATACAATTCGACTGCCTGATATTTTTCCACTCCATATATTATGGTCTTCATTTCATCATTCTGTCTCACCTGTACCTCATTAAAAAGCACATACTTATGCCCCAGATTGATTGTTTCAATTGACGTGTCACTTGTAGCTATGAATGCATCTGCTAATTTTTTGCTTTCCTTCGAATTTAAGAACCAAAGTTCAAACTCACTTTCATCTCCGTTCTGTTTGCCCTTTGTTAATGCAAATGCCTCTTCCTCTCCATCCTCATCAAAATCGTCCACAACCATTTTAAACACTTCTTTATCAGTTAATTTTTTAATTTCATTTTTATAGTTCACTGTTATTTTTTCAGAAGTGTCGTTTTCAACCTTGTTCTTTGATGTACCACATCCTATTAAAGTTATCACTAATGCTGATAAAATAGTTACTAATGCTATCTTTTTCATTTTGTTTTCTCCCTACTTTTCTCCTACAAATTCTGCCCTGCCAATCACCAGTGAATCAGTTTCCGCATCATATTTTAAATACACGTTCAGCTTACCAATCTCTTTAGAGCCAATAGTAATCCTCAGTGAAGTCCTGATTGTTTTATCATCATTTCTTTCTTTGAAATAATCATATTCCGCATAATGGTTATCCCATGTTTCTGCCATTAAAGCATGTAAACTCAATGCACCGGCTGTATCTTCTTCAGTCATTCCAAGTTTGCCTTCTTTGTAAACACGGGCAGCCTGATTATCTGATCTATCCAAATCATTTGGATCTACATATTCCAATTCACTTTTTTGGCATCCTAAATCTAAAAGAGAAATTATCTGCTCATAATTAAATTTAACTCCTGTGATTTTCATTTTATAATCGTCCAACAATTCGACACGAAATGCATCTCTCTCCAACTCTGCCGTCTCAACATTACTGTATATTCTTTTTAATTCCTTACCTGTGAATTCATAAAGATTCCAGTCAACATGCATATTAGGTTCGCTGGACAAAATCACTTCATCTTTACCGTCTCCCGTAACATCCCACAGATTCAACTGTTCGTCTCTGCCACCCAAACCTGCAAATATGTCAGTCCTTGTCAGATAACTTTTCTTGTTTTTATAATCCAGCACTGCAATATAAGCATAATTTTCATTAATATCCACATTTTTGTTTTCATCAATAACTAATACAAGACATTCCCCTTCTCCGCTAATATTACCTACAGTAGCGTTAGTGATATATACCCTATCCTTAAATCCAAGATAGGATAAATCATACGTTGGTTCATCCTTTTTTTCCGTGCAAAATGTGGCGTCAGTTTCTTCTGCATATTGACATTTGTGAATAACAACCTCAACTGTTCCATTTGTCTTTTTAGGATCAGGCACTTCAAAACCTGCATCTGTTTCTTTTGTCTGTGTTAAATGGATTTGTGATTTTTCACCTGACATTTTCATAACATCATTCCCACTTGTTTCAATACCCGTTTTTTCTTCAACACTACCACATGCAACCAAGCCGAAAGTTGCAACTCCCATTAGCACTAATGCCATGATTTTTCTTACTGTTTTCCTCACCGTTTTTCTCCTTTGATTCATACATTAAATTTCAATTTTGTAGTAGCATTCATACCCAAATATCTACTTTCAAAACTAATTTTATTCTATCACAAACACAACTCTTGTCCATCATTTTTTGAAAAATTTTTACATTATTTTTTTACAACCTATTGTATGAAAAAAGTTATAGGACCATCCCCCTAAATCGGGATTTGAATTCTATAACTTTGTTCTAATAATTATGTCTTTTAGGCTGTCTGTTTCTCGGCAAGCTGCCTCTTTAATTCCTCTATTTCTTTTTCATATTTGTCTAATCGGTTCTGCTTTTCGTCCAACTGACTCTGCTTTTCATCTAATTTTTTCTGCATTACCTTATGTTCCTCTTCTCTTGCATCCTTCATCATGTCATCAATTGCCTTACACATATCC
>NZ_CAKVZL010000024.1:0-26201 GCF_934835595.1 Eubacterium sp. AF15-50 | reverse complement strand
TTGCGCTCTATTCATTGATAACGTTGATTATTCGATAATTGTAGCAACCTAACTAGATATGATTGTTTTTAATGTTTTTATATTATTTTCAATGTTTCTAATTGATATATATTCACATTTTACACATATTTTTTGCATTTTTAACTTTTTCTAGTACCGTTTTAGTACCATTTGACCTAAAACAAGTTTATAAGTGAAAACCTATTTCAATTTATTTACAGGTTTTTGTGTTTACATTGTACACCCAACAATCATGTCTCATCACATGGTAGAACTTACCCTGAACCTTATCTATTACAAGTCTCTGACCTTTTTTGAATTTTCCAAGACTCTTAGTTCTTGCTAAGGCTTTTGGAGCTTTTCGCTTGTGGCAGTTTTTTGACAGTTTTTTACTAACTAAAAGGCACCAAGTTTCCTTGATGCCTTACATTATTTAATCTTCTTCTTAAACTCCAGCCAAGCCTTTGCATTTGCTATTCCTGAAAATCTTTGTGGACAATTCTTTCCAGTCACATCAAAATGCCTAATTATTGTCTTTGCCTTTCTGCAATACTTCTGAATGTATTCAATCACTGCTCTAGTTGCTGCTATCTGCTTTGCAGTTGGTTTATTGTCAACAATACCGGCTAACTCAATAGATACCTGATTATAGTTATTGCATTTTCCAAAATATGTACCACCACCTGTTTTGTAGCAGTTTTCATATTTATTTCCACCAACTGAGTAGCACGCATCACTTAATCTTCCACTCTGATAGATTATTCCATCTAAATCAATGATGAAATGTGCTCCTGCGTATACTTTTTTATTGTTATAGAAATAATTTGCATTTGCATAAGCTGTGTCTCTACCCTTGTTTCCTGTGTTGTGAATAGGAATGTATCTGACGTTTGCTCTTTTCAACTTTCTTTTTGCACAGAAAAATGTGTTGTCAGATGCAAAATACCTGTAAATTGTGTAGATTTTTTTGTCAGATGCTCTAAACCTTTTAGTCGTTATTTTTTTCTTTGCCATTTTCTATTTCTCCTTATCCTCATTCTCCATGTTCACACTTGCCTCTGTCTGTGACTTAATATTCTTAACCAGTGGCAATAAAAAAGCAGGTATATTAACACCTGCATCCTTGATATTCTCTAATATTGATATTAATTCATTGCATATTAGCCACACGGCAACTATACAAGCTATTAAAAACTGAAATGGAAATTTAAGCCCTATGGTATCTGTTGTGTACTTCAGCAACTGGTCAACCACAACACCTACAACTACAAGCATCCACATGGAAATTTTCTTAAAAATCCCCCGGAAAGACTTATATGAACTGATAGTTCCATCATCTCTGTATTTAGCTGCGATTAAACCTGTTGTGTAATCTACCACGTTGCAAGTTACAAGGAGCAGTACAGGAATGTACAATATTCCAAGCATTGATGACAACACACTGCTTATTGCTCCCACTATTTTCTTCAATAAATTTGCCTTATCCATATTCTTTTACCTCTTTTCTTTATTGTTTTGTTTGTCAAGACACTATTACTGTACTAAAGGTACATTTTTTATCCATCCCTAATCATTGAATCACCTCTATTCTTCCTCTTCTCCTACTGCCTTATCTGTTTCTTCATATTCACGGTCAAATTCTACCGGGTCGTATGCTTCGTCATACATAACGTTGTCTCGCTTAATCTTCATTCCTATATCGGAATACGTATGATTAAATTCTTTTCCGTTAATTGTTATTTTTTCTGTTATTATCATTCTAATACCTCACTTTCATCCCAAGTTCCTGCATAATCTTCTTCAAACAGCGGAAACACCTCACATATTTCGTTTTTATAATCTTCAATTGCTCTAAACCTATCTGCATAAGTTGACCAATTAGTTGCTATTTTATAGCTCTCTAATAAATCTCTAGGAACATAAATGTAACAATCACCTTCTGTTAATGCGTAATTGGGGAAATTTGCTAATGATGTACATGGAACAACTTTCGATATGTAATTTATTATTATAATCTTCATAACCAAATTTGATTTGACAGACAAAGAATTTGATGCAAAATAATTTTCTGCTTTAACACATACATATTCTAAAGAAGTCGAAGAAATACAAGTATTTCCATTGAAGGACACTTTAGGAATATATAACTTTTTCAATTTATTGCATCCTATAAAATCATTAGCATTCACTCTGGTAAGATTTCTAAATTCTATTTCTTCAAAACTTGAAGAATAACAAGTATTATTTCCATTAAAAGATTCCAATTTATTAGCTATTATTTTTTTTACGTTTGGCATACTACTTAAAGCATACATGCCTATCGATATTATATTTGGAAGCTCAATAGTTCCAACCATAGACCTGTTGCAGTAAAAGGCATACTCTTTTAATGATGTAATTTCATCGTTATAATAATTAGAAATACTATCAGATAGAAAAGAATTAAAAACTGTATTATTACCAATTCTATTTACCTTATCCACTAATGTATTTAAGTTATCATCATCAGATACATCAACACGTCTGTCAATTAATATATTTTTTAGCTTGTCCTTCAGCCTGACAAGGCTCTCTATTTCCCATATACTAGTCATTGGCTCCACCTCCTACATAGTCGTTTATTAATTTATTTATAAAAATAAACTCCGATTCTCCTACACGCTTTCCTAAAACATATACGTGCCTTTCCGTTGAATTGTTCCATCCTTTGTCAAACGTCACTTTCAAATTTTTAACATCTTCAACTGATTGAATGCTCATATCAGTAGACCAATTCTTTGACGTTGTTAATGTTGATGTTGTAGCCTTAACTCCTGCCGATACCTTTTCAGCTATTGTTTCAATATATTTGCCCGGAATCGGAGAGTTTTTCAGGGAAATATTGTACACGTAAGTAGCTCCGCCGGTCAAAGCGTTTGTTAAAGTCACTATTGGCTCTGTTCCGTCATTGGCATATACATCAATGTTAGCTGATTCAGTCGACCATAAGGTTACACAAATTTTTAATTCCTCAAACTGTCCGTTTAAATTCAAATCGTTAAAATCTAATATAACTGTGTCACTGCTTGATGCAACTAACGTCTTATCAAGAAGCAATTCCCAATCAAATGCCGATTCTGTCAACTTATCAAGAATGTCCTTATTGTTGTGAGAATGCCTTACTTCCGTATTGGCTGAAACATTCTTATTTGAATTAATCGTAGCTTCAATAGTTGATTTGAATGAACTTTCGTACATATTCAGCCACGTGTTTGCTATCGTGGGCCCAAAAGTCTCGTATTCTGCCAAAGTAGAAAGTAAAGCCTGCGTTGTAATGTCTGATGTAAGCTCCATTCCTGCTATCTTTCTTGTCTTTTTCAGATATTCACTTAACTCAATATCTGTTGTTCCGAAATGCTCCCATGAGTTATTAACATACATATATTCATCATATACATTGTCTTTTGTTGATGCTTTTCGTGGTACCATGTAAATCGTGCTTGTTGATATGTCCGTTGTTGGAAGCACATCAACCTTTTTAACATCCAACAATGTTAAAGAGCTTATTAATTCATCTACATATGTCCTATCTGCTTTGTTTTTAACTGTGCTATCGTTTACGATTTGAGCTACTATGTAAGCCTTAAGTAATCCCTCCGAATCCGCAGTCATTGAATTAACAAGCTGTGCGACTGTTATATCGTTCTCTAATGTTTCGTTTGCGATTTTTCGTGTTGGTGGAACATAATTCAATTCTCCTTCAATCCTATCCGCTATTTCCTCTCTGTCCTCATCCGTCAAGTTATAGTCTTTTCCATTAAACAATCCTGCATCTGCATCTTCTCTGACTGACTGTGCTTCCTTTTTTGCTGATTCAGCTATTTCTTTTGTATCATTCATTATCTTTTGCATGTCTGCTCTAAATCCCGGCTCATCATCTTCTGAAATGTATTCCTCCGGCTGTTTTCTCTCCTGCACAG
Source organism: Eubacterium sp. AF15-50 (assembly GCF_934835595.1). Classification (NCBI taxonomy): domain Bacteria; kingdom Bacillati; phylum Bacillota; class Clostridia; order Eubacteriales; family Eubacteriaceae; genus Eubacterium; species Eubacterium sp. AF15-50. Next base: position 22,242 of record NZ_CAKVZL010000024.1, on the reverse strand, counting down.
GAATAACCAGAAACTTCTTAGTGGTCTGGCTGTTTTCATCAATGTACTGCAAATATGCCGTTATTGTTCCATTCATGGCAATTAAAAAATCAGGTATTTCTACCTGACTGTCTGTAATAATCTTATTTGATGTTTTGTCTGTATCATCATTTGAAAACTGAACCTCAACTCCATCAGGAATATCAAGGAACTCTATTCTTTGTCCCCGGTCATACTGAAATATCCGTGGAGCTGTAAGCCTGCACTCCTGGTCAAATCTGACCTGTATAACATTATCAATTCTTTCTATCTTCATAACTGCTCCTATTCCTCATAATTAGCTTCAATATCATCCGTCAGTGCCACAATCCCACTCAATGTACGTTTAAGCACCACAGTAGTAATTGTCTTTTCCGTATCAACCAGATTTCCGTCTTCATCCGGTGAATATTCATCAACCTTGTAGCTTATAACATCACCCGGTGTTATAAATGGTAATCCCATCATTTTTAACTTTGTTGGTGTAAACTTAAGCTTGTTTTGACCTAACATGGATGAATTAACTATACTTATACAGTCAGCGTGGGTATATTGGTCTTTTAGCAGAAAACTGTATTTAACCGACATTGACGGCTTATCTGCTGTACCCTGTAGTGAATTTCCATTACTATCAATAATGTCAAATGACTTGCATTCAAATACGTTGTCTGAATACTCTGCACCATCCATATCATAATTTCTACCTATGTTATAAGGGGTACTAACATCCGGTGGTGCAACATACTCAAACTGTGCCGTGTGGGGATTGTAAAAGCCAAATACTCCGTTTAAATTGCATATGTAATCAAGCAACTGCATTAATGTCATATTTGAAGAAAATGGCTTAATCCACAGAGTTACATTATCCATTGGTAATGTTGTTTCCTGCTGCTTAAAGTCAAATACTTCACCAAGATATTCAAACAGCTTGTCCCTAATTTTTTTAACCGTAGTAGTAGCTTTCTTATTTTTTGTTAATTTCTTTAAAATTTCACTTCCCTTAATATTATACTGACTGTCAAAGTAACCTGTGTACAACTCATACGGATTCCATTTACTCTGTCCTTTATTTACCGGCTGTAAATACTCATACCATGCAGACATGTCTAAATAGGAAGAACCACCCTGCGGTATTGTGTAATCGCAGTGAATAACATCTCCCTTTTTGTAAAGTTTTCCCTGCACCCATTCCCCCTTATTATGAGAATCAACCAGTCCATAATCTCCTAATTTAAAAAAATCTGAAATTATTATGTTACTGTTTTCATCAAGATAATGTAAGTAATCATATGCCACTATATCCCTGAAACGTCTGTCATTTTTCTTTTTACAGCTCTCTATCTGTCCGTCAAACAACACAATATCGTCTGTATCACTTGTATCAATGTAACCGTAAGACTGCTGCCAATGCTCTTCATCACGTCCGGAACTTACCAGTAAACGCACATCCAGTTTTTGAATAAGAATGTCTAAAGCACTTCCATCTGATGATTTATCCTGTATGGAAATGGTAATTGACGTACATTTGCTATTTATCATGATAATGCTGTTAAAATCATTTGTGATTGTTGTAACATCAGGAGACGTACCATCACTTTTTGCCTGAATTATGTTCATCTGAAGATTGCTCCAGTCCATTGAGCCTGTGTTTACCTTTAATACACCATACTCTGTAATGTTATTTAAGATTGCCGTTTTTAATTTTCCAACATTTGGAATATCCTGTGTACTAAATTCCAGTGACTGTATTTCATATGTCTGCTTAATGCATTCATAGTATTCTCCACTGACACTTTTAACCACATCACCCTCATTGTATTCTTTGCTTAAATCACCAAAAAAACCTCTGTAATGTGGGTCCTTTAAGCTGATAGTTACTTTTATCATCTTGTTAGTCAAATCTTCATCAATGTCTGCCACTGTAATTTCAAACTGGGAAGAATTACAGCCACCAACTATAGGCTTGTTTTCCTCACATATGCTCTGTACAAGCTTCATACTTTCCTCTAAGATGTTACTGTTGGTAATATCAGCATGGTCTCCATTTGGGAATGATATTGTGATGTACTTTGGCATATTTTCATTAAGATATATTTCTTTGGTCTTATCACTAACGTTTAGCAATTGTGCTCCTCCTTAATATTCAATAAACTCTAGTTTCATTTGGTCATAGAGCAGTGTATTTCCCAAATTGTTAGGCTGGTAATCAATATCAGGCATATAACAGATTGCATCTTTATATCTTAATTCTTCTGAGTTCCAATATGTCACCTGTATCTTTCGCTCTCTTGAATTAACAATACCCTGATTTAATAAATTTCGTATTTCCTCGTATTCATTAAGCCATAATTTTGGTGTCTCAAATTCAATTTTAGTTTTAAAATTTGGGGAAGTCTGTCTCACTAAGAGATTAGCTGCATTACGATTTGCTTTAAGTTCAGACCTCTGATTGTCATAAGAATGATAAGAACCCCACATTATGTATTCGTTCGGAAATACTTTGTCTTTTATTTTTAGCAAATATCCTTTATAACTTGCCATAACCTGCTCCTTCCTTAATTAAATGCCGGGGTTCCCGTTCTGTTCTTATATTTTTTAGCTTCAGTTTTAACTAAATTAAATACTCCGTCCGCATCACCCTTTAGAAATACATTTACAACAATGTTGTCACTTCCACCTGTTCCTTTGTTGCTTTCATTCTGTACGTCTCGCAGTGCCTGTTTAATAGTTTCAAGTGGTGCCTCTATATTTGTTCCGTTTTTTTGGTCACCAACCATTGCCAAAAACGGAGCATTTGGTTTTAACACAGCACCTTTTGCTAATTTTGGTATCTGCGGAACAGCTAACGGATTCTGTTCCCACAAGTCATGGAACGGATGCCATTTCATTATCTTTACATCCCTAATTTTGTTAAGCATTCCGTTAATGTCATCAAATGGTTTTTTAATGATTCCATTCATTGCATCAATAATTTTATTTACTACCATTTTAAAGACGCCTGATATACCATCTTTTATTCCGGTAAAGATCTTTCCACCCCTAGAAAAAACATCCTTGACAGCCTGCCATGCCTTACTAAATGTGTCTTTAAACCAATTTGTTACGTGGGCAAATGAGCCTTTAATTCCTTTCCATACTCCATCAAAAAAAGTACCTGGATTTTCCCAAATCTTTTTTATTCCATTTAGAGCTGAAGAAAAAATGTTTGTAAAGAACCCTGCTACTCCAGAAAATACATTCTTAATCAAAGACCATGATGTTTTCAAAACAGTAACGGTTCCACTAGCTACATTTTTTATAAAACTTGCTATTTTCCCACAAATTGCCACAATTATGTCCCTTACAAATTCCATTGCAACCTTTATGACATTTTTGATTCCATCAAAAATACCGCTAAATATGCCTTTTATACCATCCCATGCTTTTTGCCAGTCTCCTGTAAAAACTCCAACAATAAAATCAATGATTCCATTAATTACATTTACTAAATTAGTTATAATTACACTAATCATACTTACAACCGTTTTTACAATTATCCACACAAATTCAATAGCTGGCCCTAACTTTGACATTATGGTTTGTATTATCCATCCAATAATTGGTGACAAGAAATTAAACAATTTTCCTAATGCATCAATAATTCTTCCAACAAATCCAATGATACTGCCAACAAACGGCTTAATGTATGAATTTAGTACATCTGATATTCCATCTGCAATTCTGTCAACCACTGGAGAAATGTATGCATTATATCCATCTAACACATAGGAAAATATTGTCGATAATCCCGAACCTATATTATCTAAAGTTGGCTTTACATACTTGTCATAATTACTCTGTATAATTTCAAAAACTCCTTGAATAAAATCCTTAATGCCACCAACGATTTTACTTATTGGAGTTAATGTATTGTCCAAAGCCTCTTTAATTGCATCTTTATTTTCAATTATTGGTTTAGTGATAGCTGATAGCACATCTCTACCAATTTTTTCGCATAAAGATAAAACCTCTAAATGAACTATCGTGAAAATCGAAATAATGTCAGCCACTATTTGCTGTGCATTATCGTTTTCAAATATAGTGTAAATATCTGCTAATGCATCAAAAAAATTTCCCCATATTGTTGCTCTTTCTGATGAAATATCTAATATCTCAACAAATTTGCCTTTTATATAATCTTTATTTTGGTCAAGGAACTTATTTATTCCACCAATAAGCATTGTTCCGATACTTACTCCAATGCTTGCAACAGAGCCGGTTATCCTGCCTAAATTATATACAACGTTATCTACCCAATTATTTGCAGCACTTACAACTTTAGGGTCTGTAAAAATATCTTTTAAATTATCTCCTATGTTTCTTAAATAATTTAAAATCTGTTCAAAGCCATCACTTTTTAAACCAAGGGTGAAACCTGCCAGGAACAATTTTGAAAGTTTTCTAAATTTGTTCAAAATCATAGATAGCAATTTATCCATTTTCCCTAAAGAACCATTACCTGCATCTATCCCTTTAGTTGAATACTTCACTCCATTTATATCTCCGGAACCGCTTCCTGAAGTGCTGCTGTCACTGTCCTGTTGCATTACATTCAGATTATCGAAATTAGCTAACCCATTTGCTGCCTTTGCTGCTTTTTTAGTAGATTTGGCTAATCCGTCCATTCCACTTGTGGCACCGTCAGCATTATCTTTTATTCCCTTAAGGTCATCACTTGTTTCAGATACACTAGTATCCTCATTCTTATTTCCTGTAAGCATTTCCGTAAATGACTTAAATGCACTTGCCAATGTACTTAACTTTGCAAGAAGAGTATTTATAAGCTTTAATACCGGTGCAAAAACATTAATAAGACCTTGTCCAATATTGGCTTTCAAACTCTCGAACTGCAAATTTAATATTCTTGTCTGGTTTGCCCAACTGTCTGACGTTCTGGCAAAATCACCACTTGCATCCGTCAATTGCTTCTGCACAAAGGCATACCTTAATGCTACCTTTTCCTGCTCCGTCATTTTTGCTGTTGTTTTGCCAAATCCATTCTGTAAAGCAAACTGATCCAATGCAGTTTGTGTCATTACAACACCTAAGTCCTTGAGGGATTCTGTTTCACCGGTAAACACTGACTTGATTTTTGTATAGGCTTCATCCTGACTAATGTTGTAGAAAGATGCCACGTCTCCCGATAACCCTGTAAGGGTTTCTGACATTTTTGCAGCATCTTTTTCGGAAAATCCGAAAGCTTTTGACATTGCTCCGAATGTTCCGGCGTATCTTTTTGCCATTGTTTCTGAAAGTCCAAACTGTGAGGCTGCATTCTTTGCGAACTTATCAATTGTCTTATTCATTTTTGGGAAAGCAACATCAACTACGTTTTGTACTTCCGTTAAGTCTGAACCAAGCTCTATACAGTCTTTGCCAAAGTCCACGACTTTTTTTATTGCAAAAGCTCCTGCTATGGTTGCACCGACCTTTTTAGCCATATTGCCTATACTTTTAAGCTGTGAATTAAAGCCCTTTTCATTTAGGTTTAAATCAAGTGCTACTGCTCCAACCGTTTGCATCCTATCCCTCCTTCCTGCTAAACATTTAATCCAGCCATTCTAAGGAATGCCCTTTCCATTCCTTCAATAGCCTTTTTTGCACCTTTTTTACTCATTGTCCTTGTATGTCTTAATCTCCATTCATTTCTTATTCTCATTTGGTCTTTTGTGAAGTTTTTCAGAACATCTCTGTCTTCTTCTGATCTGATTGACACTATTCTTCCAAGAACCGTGTCCGGCCCTATCCCGACAAGTAAACTTCTAAATTCAGACCAACGCATTTTTTTAATGTCTGACACACGCAAACCATATTGTGCTGTAAAAGATGCAACTATTAAATCAAAATCATCTATTAGATCATAGAAAGGGTCTACTCCCCCTCTTCGCCTTCCACATTACCTACTGCTACATCAATCGCTGACATAACCACCATCTGATAATCCTTAAAATTAAGTTTTAACTGTGACAATTCTTTCTGTGCCTCCTTAGTAAAGATAATCTTGCACATTTCTTCAACATCCTTTGCTGTTGGATTGTCACTTGCAAGTCCCATTACCTTTAACATATTTTCAGCACTTGCATCTATTTCTAATTCCAAATCCTTTATTTTAATTTTCGGATTCTCCTCAAAATTCAATTTTTCTGTAATATCAACTACTTTTGACATATACCTATTCCTTTCCTTTTATAAAAAAACAGAGCAGAACCGATTAGTCCCACTCTGCCATGATTTACAACTACTAGCTAAACAGCCGGTGTTATTGTCGGCTTACCATTTGACATAACATCAAATTCCAATGGTCCAACATTTGTGCTATCACCTGCGTTACAAGCTGTAACATTGATAACAGCATTTTCAAATGCAACAACTGTGCCATCAGGAAAAGTCCACTCAAAGTAACCCTCTGCATCCCTTCCATTGGCTGCCCATTTACCTGCTATATAGTCATTTCCTGTATCTCCTATGTTTCTTTTTCCTGACACTGACACGGTGATTCCCTTTGCAGTCATTAATCTTCTTATCCATCCCTCTGTATTCATTGGTGTCCATTCTTCCACACCATTGTCAAATGAAACTGAAAATGACTCCATATCCGCTATGGGGTTTACACTTCCCTTTGCTTCACCAACCTTAAACTGGTTTTCATATACAGGAAAAACTCCATCTGGTTTACTCATTCTGCTCTCCTTTCTCAAAATAAATTTCTAATTCAATTACTCTCTCATATACCCCTTTATCATCTGTCGCCACATCTATTGGTTCTGAAGACAATAGACGTATATAAGGTATTCTTGTGTTACCAATAGTCACATTGTTCGACTGTTTAATGGCTTCAAAAAGCTTATATGACGCCATTTCCGTTTCCAGTGAATCATTGTTCCAATGTACAAGCAGTGATACCGGTTTAATTTCATAAGATGCCATTCCACCAATACATTGTCTAGGCTCTCTGCTGGTTTTTAACTGATAAACTCCTATTGATTTGTCCTGCTTATTATCAAGTTTACCTGTGTAATAATGTTCAGCTATGTTAAAGCCTTTCAGCCAATCTTTTATGTCTGCCAGATATAACATCATACACCTCCATTTTTCTTGTAAAGTTTTGCAAAAGTCTTTTCTGCAAAATCCTGCTTCTTACCTCCCGGTGTATACGGTTCAAACCATTTTCCACCGGCATTTGCATTTTCAGATTTGCTAAAGTTATATTCCGGGTGATAGTAAAGCCTTCTTGCATAAGGAGTGGAAGATACCACGGAAACTTTTCCATTTCTGCTTTTTGAATCATCAACAAATGTGTCTGTATTCTGCAATGTTCCCTTGTCAAAAGGCATTGTTTCTGATTCTTTCAAATCACCCATAAGTGCTTCTGCTGTCTGTTCTAATGATACAGTAGCTGCATTGCTTAATTGCCGTATTACACCCATATTTAACTTTACTTTTGAACTTACCTTCATTAAACAATCTCCAACAACGTATAATTCACTGTTCCATCAGGATTTCTTGCTTTTGTTCCCTGATATATGTTCCTTTTAACACCATATACTTCAACATATCCACTACTTATTACGGCAAGTTTTGGGCATATGTCACCAGGTATATAAGCCTTTGCTCCTAATGTCACAATTTTCTGTTCTGCTGTGAGTTTTGTATATGACCGGTCCTGATAGTTAGATTTAATATTTTTGTCATATACAACAATGGGAGAGCCTGTCTCTGACAAACCCTCACCATATATAACCACTCTTATATCTGTCCTGCACACTGATTTTGGTATTAAATTCGGATATTTCATTACAATAACCTACAACAATACCCGGTCTGACAAAGCAGTCCGTATATGTCTTTTTTTATAGCCACACCATTTTCAACATATACATTCCATGACTGACCGAATGACATTGATACACCATTGACACTGTAACTTTGTAAAATAGTGTTGATGATTTCCTCATTGTCATATTCAAATTCTGCCTGCTGACACACAACTTCTTTAATGGTTTCACTTTGAAACTCTGTAAGATTATCAAATCCTTCAGTATGTATCCGGTTAAAGGTCAGTGTATCAATGTGTCTGCTTGCCTTTTTTAGTAAAGAATACCGCTCACATTCGGGAATCAGTGTGTAACCGAATGAAGCATACTCTTCCGGTGTGACATAAGGAGTATAAGCCATAGGCTCACCTCCTACTCTACAGCTTTAATTTTCTTGATAATACCATCTCTTGATGTAGCATTACCCAAATCAACGCCTTTTTCTAAAGCATAGGCTTTAAGCTCGTCTAATTCCATTGAAGAAAACTTATCACCTGAGCTTTTTAACTTAGAAACCAACTCCTTGAGTTCATCTCTTTCTTTCACCACAGTTTCGTACTCTGCATATGAAACTGTAGATTTAGGTGAACGTTTTATAAGTTTTCCTTTATCATCCAAAATGTCATATCCTAATGCAAGATATTCATCCATGTTTGATTCAGAAACTGTATAAACCTTATTGTCTTTTATTGCTCTCACTGGTTTTCTCCTTTCTAGGCAGTTGCAGCATTAATAATGCAACCGTCTTTCATAAGTTCATCAATAGCAAATGTTCCGTTAAACTTTCTGTTCTGGTAAACATAGTTATCCGCTGTTCTTGAATCTGTTCCCGGTGTGAAAACTGAAATGTAACTATATTTATCTCTTGATACCTGACATTCAGGGTCAATCAAAATGTAGTTAATCTGAACAGCTGAGACATCTGCCACACATCCATTTGTAAAGTTGTAAGCAGTCTTAAATCTTGCTGATGGGACCTGCTTAATCTTTCCAATATCATCAATAGAATGAACTCTTCTATCAATTCCTTTTACTCCGTTTGCTTCAAGTGTTCTCTGAATACCATCCGCATTTTTAAGTAACTTATAGTAAGCTGGTGTACAGTAAAGAATTACTCTGTCAAGTGGAACACCTGCCTCTGTCATTGCCTCTAAGTTGTCGTCAAAATCTGAAAGAACATTTGCAGTTGTAAGTGCTGTTGTCTTAACTTTTGCTCCAACTCTTTTAGCTTCTGAATAGATTTTACTAAATGTGTAACAGTCTGCCTCTGGAATAGCCTGAGTTGTCTCAAATCTCTTCTGGATATTTCCAATTGCCACTACCATGTTAGTTTCATCTACATCCATTGGATCAATAGAAAATTCAATATCCCTATCATGATCTAATGTCTTTGTTTCATATTCATTTGAATATGAACCTGTGTTAAATCCTAAGCTACCTCTGGTATGGTCCTTATAACCACTTACTGATAACTTCGGAATTTTTAAATTTTTACCATTGACAATCTGAATGTCTGAATTTGAATTATATAAGTCAACAGATATCTGCGACTGGCCATATAATTCTCTTAAAATGTTGCTGAATATCTCAGCATACTGTAATACTGCCATGTGTTACTACCTCCTATTTTTTCTTTATTCCAAAAATGCCTCTTAATAAGTCATCCTGGTTCTGTTGATTGTTATTGTTTGGAGCACCAATTTGAAATCCCTGATTATTTGCTCCACTTTCTGCTGGTTTTAATGCCGGAACATCTTCCAAAACTTTGTTGATTGCTGCTTTCACCTTTTCTGCATCAACCGTTCCGTCTTCTCCTGCTACATCCTTAAAATCAGCCATTTTGATTACATACGGAATTGATTTTGCATCAATACCTAACCCTACAGCCTGTAATGTTGCAGAATTTTCAATCGTAAGCTGTAAATTTCTGCTCTGCTCCTGTGCAAGCTGTGTCTGCATTCCTGCTACGTCAGGTTTATTCTTTGCTCTCTGTTCCTTGTAACTGTTAATTGCCTGTGTTACTTCATTTTCAGACATGCCCTGCTGCTGAAAAAATGACTTCAAGGCTGACTGCTCTGCTCTTGCAATTCTGTTATTAACAATTCCATCAAGCTGTTCCTGGGTATATGTTGTACCCTGATTGTTATTTCCAGTATTCTGGTTACTGTTACCATTTCCGGCATTGTTGTTCTGGTTACCGTTACCCTCTCCACCTTCACCTGAACCTTCCGCAAAGAACTGAATGTTCATAGGCATTGTTCCTGATTCTCTTGTTCTAAGTTTCATAATGATTATCCTTTCCGTTTTAGCTCGTCAGCATATTCCGAGAGTTTTAAGCCATCACGTTTTGGGCATATAAAAAGCACCTACTTATTTGTAGATGCCTTTGGTTCGTCTTTTTCAACTACTGCGCCTAGTTTTAATAAATACTCTTTACGCTCTTTTGTTTTTGCCTTAACCTCATCTCCGGCTTTCACTAAGACAAGGTTATTATCCTTGTCATAGAAATCAATTTTTGCAATTAACATAAATTACCTCCTATTCTTCTTTATTTTAAAAAAATTATTTATTTGATATTTTTATATGCATATTGTATAATATATAAAAAGATGAGAGTCACCTTCTCCACACCAAAGGAGCTTATGCTCTGGGGAGGGCACGAGCTCATCTTTTTATTTTTGTCTTTTAAAAACTCCCAAAACCTTGTCATTTTTTATAATTATTATTTTATCAACAAACTTTGTACCTTTAGTTGAATATATGTAATCTATTTGTGGTGCGATATCCTCTAACTCCTTATCAATGTTGCTTATATCTATAATGAAATTATCTGCTTGTTCTTTTTTCTTATGTATAGCATTATAAATTGCTTTATCGCTAGAACCATTTAATTCCTTTAAATCAAACTTATCTCCTTTATAAATATAATCCGGTGTTTTTGTCACTCCCGGACATTCAAACATCAATTCAATTTCACCACCAAAATTATCTTCTAAAAGTGTTGCTACTTCCTTCTCTCTCGCTCCTGTTCTAAATACGGCAACGTTGTCCGTTGAACTGAAGTGATTTCCCTTATAATCCACATACGATTTACTTTTTACAATCTTATGACTATTTGGTGTTGCTTTTTTATACCATTCTTCAGTAACATTTTTAAAATTATTATTAAGAATGTGTTTATCAGTGGCAATCGACTTAATTCCTGCCTTTTCTTTCCACTGTTCCTTTTTTATGTCATATTGTTTTTTATTTTCATCATCTAGAGAATAATTAGATAATCTATCAAACTTATCTATGTTTCTCTGTATTAAATTGTCCCTGCTCTCCTGTTTTTCTGCTTCAACAGCCTGCTTCATTTCTTTTTTTGTCACCTTTTCAGGTTCATCAGAAATATCCGGGAAATATGTACTATGTCCGTCCTTACAGTTTGGATGATATAATCCACCTGCCATTGCCTGAGACATTAACGGATATGGTCCATCACTTGCCTTACCACCACTCCAAACATCATCTATAAGTATCTTTCCGGTCCATTTTCCACATTTAGGACACGGCATTCCACGTTTATGCACAACAACCGTGGATATTCCCCACTCTTTCCTTTTGTTTCCCTCTCCCTGACAGTAGGCTCTTGTATTTGCTGTTCTTAAAGCCATACCTGCATATGAAGCAATGTTCACTCTTGCACCATTTTTATACTGAATGCAGTTAATGCCTCGACTTAAAAAATCCTTTGTAGCCATGTCTACTGCCTTTTCGTATGTTCCTGCTCCTGTGTTGAAATACACCTGTGCGTTAAAAATTATTTTTCTATATTGGTCATTTGCCATTCTTAGCATTGCAGTTTCAGCACGTCGCATACTACCATTTACTTCATTAAGTAATGCATCAAGTTTTCTGTCATTAATACGAAAAAAAGCACCTTCAATGGTGCTCTTCTGGTTATGATGCAATTTTGCGCCCTTTTTAATTGCTTTTAGTATCTCCTGCTCCTGCTCTGTTTCTCCCTTGTTTCTATGTTCTACAATAGACTGTTGTATCTTGCTGTTTATGTCTGCAAAAGACTTGGTAAATCTCTTTTTGTTTTTTTGACGATATACATTCAATGCTTTAAGCTGTTCAGCCTGCCATGAAGTCCAGTTAAGTCCTTCCTTTGTCTCCTCTGCTCTGTGGTGTGACAGATTTCTTATCATTGAATCAATTAGTTCATTTTCAATGGCCCTAAAAGCCTCTTCTATGTCATAATCCTTTGGCATTTCTAATCTCCATTAGCATATACTTTAAAACCAGCTTTTTTGAACTGTCTTTTTAAATTCTTAACCTGTGTTACTGAACTGCATCTGTCATTACGCATTTCAATTATCTTATCTTTTTCCAATGCATATATACCTCTTGGTACCTGCTCACTTGCAATCCTAAGAAGATTCATTGCCTTATTCTTCGACATCTGGTACACTCTTTTGCCCACTATTACCTTCATATGTTATCTTTCCCTCCATATTTAGTGCCGGCTCCTGCTCATCTGATATTCCCTGCTCTGCTTTTAGCCTTGCTACTTCATTCTTTTTCCATTCTTCATCTTTAGTGTCACCATACAGTTCCTCAACGGAAGCCTCAACACTCATTATTCCCTGTGTCTTCGCTTTGCCAACTGTCTCTACCTGACTTTCAAATGATGGATTAGCATACTCACTGAAATCAATCGTGCATTTAACCTCTGTTAATGTTTTGTTTTGACTTAGATTAATAACATCAAACACCTTCTGAATGAATAAAGGTAACTGATCTTGTAAAATATCAACTATATTTCCTCTTGTATAAAGGGTTGTCTTTTCCTTTTCTCTTTGTGCCTCAGCATTATCAAGTTTCTTTACATCAATGCCAAGAGTACTAGGACTTATTAATCCCTGTAAGCACAAATCCAATGCTGTAACATATGTAGCAAGATATGACTCATGCGGAATAGCTGGTTGTGTAACCTCTATCTTGTTTTGAGCATTCTCCGACATATCATCACCCTTAGCAATATATGAATTATCAAATGCATTAGGTTTAATTATTGCACCTGTATTCGGATTTCTTGGAAGTATTGATTCAGGAATCCATTCTTTGCTTCGTCCTTTTCTTAAAGCATCCATCCACTGGCTCCAAGCTTCGTCCAATGCATCAAAATCATCTGTTTTCTTTTCAAATATTGACTGGCCTCTTCCTTCCCATTTGGCACTTTCACCATACATAATAGGATGAGCCATTATTACTGTTTCATCAAACTCTACATCAGCTAACCCACTCAATGCCGGAATAGTGTCTATAGCAACACTTACCTCATCAGTTCCACGATAAAGTTCATATTTGATATAACCATATCCATAACGTTCCTTCAGATAGTAGTCCATGTTGTTATGACTATATTCTGTTGTAAACACAACTTCATGTATTCTTCCCCTGTTATATAAATAATCAACCTTATCAGCTCCTAAAAATTCTATTATTGGATATTGACTGACCTTACTATCAAGAGAGATTTTAAATGCACCATCTCCTAATATGAGCATTTTAGATACAGCCTTTTTCAGAACCTTTTTAAAGTTATTGTCTTTAGCTATATTGTCCCATATCTCTTTGTCAGTATCTTTTATAAATGTAATCTGGCTAAAATCAGTGATTATAATATCTGTAAGCCTGTCTACAATAATTCCCGGTAAGCCTGTATGTATTTTTCTTATCTCTCTGCCTACAGTTGAACGTGCTGCCCAAAACTTTATTCCATCAGAGCCTCCATTTATGTTTTGGTAAAACTGTGTCAGTTCATAACTGTCACCACGATACCACAAAAGATTCTTTACACAGTTACTTGCAAAATTCAGCTGTTCTCTAATAATAAATGTCTGATTTGGAGCATCCTGTATTTTCAAAAAATGTCTTATTCCATCTCTCATTCTATCCACTAACCTCATTCTTTTTTAACTCCTATTTTCTTTCTGTATGGAATCCAGTTGTACTGAACAGAGTTGACCATATGATCATTTCCATCTTCCGGTTCCTGGTCCTTTTCCTCTAACCAAGAATACTTCTCCAACTCTTTTACATATTCCTTACAAGTCTCTACAATATAAAAACTTGGCTGAATACCTTTATCATCATTAAAGTTCATCCAACCAAGCTGTAATATAATTCTATCTATAATTTTCACAGCCTTATATGCCGGATTAAACACATATAAGCACTGTGCGTGTTCCCTTTTGAATTTATTTAATTCTGTAATTGTTGCTGCATCTGCCGAGTCGACAAATACGTGTTTTGCCAGTCCCCATTCTTTTCTATTTCTTTCAAGAAAATCAAAATAATTCTTTGAAGTATCAGATGGAGCTATAGGAGTACCAATTTCCGCATTGTTATAAACTCTCTCATCCAAAACAATATATCTGCCTTTATTTGTAATTCCTGCAAAGCTCATTGCAATGGTATCAGGACTTTTAGTTGAATAAGCCGTGTCTAATCCACTTGTAAATATTTCAAACCATTCAGTTTGTTTCTTATCTGCTCTGTTTCTAATAAATGATTTTGCATCAGCAACCGTAATCAAATGATGTTTTCTATCAAATATACTAAATACAAGACCTGTTGCCTTTCCTCTGAGACCTAATATCTTGTTTTTGTACATCTTGGTTCCTACAGGAACTGCATCTATTTTGTCCTGAATATCCTGCTCTGTTAAACTGGCATTATCATAAAAAGTAAAATACCAATGAACCCAACCTTCCTTTTCAGGTTCATTTAATTCCGACAACAGTTCTTTCGGATAATCTTTGATATATTTCTTTAAAGGTCTACTGTGATTAATAAACTCTTTATATACAGGTAAGTCCGGACTATCAGGGTTTGATGTAGTCATCATATACTTACATCTGTGTGAAATTTCTCTTAAGAACTCCATGTCGGCAGTATTTACTTCATCAATGTAAACACAACCTTGTTGTGAACCTAATATCTTTTTCCAACGTGCTTTATTATCATAACCACACACATATATTATCTTTTCACCGTTTGGTGTCTGATACTTAATGTGTGATAAGCCAATTCTGCCTTGACCTTTAGGATAATATTCAGCTAAACCATCAAACTGGTCTAAAAGTCCTCTCTCATTGTTAATAACATTCTTTTCAACAGTTCCAAGGTCTGCTCCAGCGATTACATGATATTTAATATCACTCTTTGCCACCATAAGCATAAACTTAAATATTCCTACAGTGGTCTTTCCTGCTGCCGTAGTACCTTCAAGGAAATCTCTCTTTGTTTCTGTCAGAATAAATTCTTTAAATTTAGGTGATAATTGTAACAATACTAATCACCCTTTCCTACAGGCTTCATCTGTTCTAATATGCTGGCTATATTATCCAGCTTTTCTGCTTTCTTTTCCTCTGCTTCATTGTTTACATCCACCTTGTCTGTATACAGTCCATATCTCTTGCCAAGAAGTTCGGCTGCTTTTAATCTCTCTTTCTCTGATGGTGGCTTTTCAATTGTTCTCGCTTCACTGCATCCATCTCCTATTCCCTCAACTACTAGCTCACTTGAAGAACTTTCCCCTCTAAGCACTGACGTTAAATATTCAAGCACTTCCTGAGCATCTGCTGTTCTTTCATTATGTAATTTAGATAGTTGCTTATCTATGTACTCTTTAATCTCCGGCTTATTCATAAGTCTTGAAGCGGCTGCTGCAGCAACATTATCATTCTTAACACTTGGATAAGCTTTCTTATAAGCCAAGGTTTTATTAAATTCAGTATCTGATAAAAGTTCATCACAAAATTTCTGTTCTTTAATTGTCACTACAACCACTCCTTTCAAATTTTTACGCAACAAAAAAGACACCTTTAAGGTGTCTTTCAACTTTGCCAATTAATCTTCAGTTATTTTCTTTAAAAATTATTTTAAACATAAAAAACAACGCAATTCCTAAACTTGTAATTGTCGTTACAATTAGTATCTTAAACAATATATAAATCTCATCATTCCATATTCCCCATAAATCAAAATAATAGATACAATAACTGCAATAAACAAGTATATGCAACAAAAGGCATACGAGAATAAAACCGTTGAGTAGTGCTTTGTATCAATTAACATTTTAACATATCTATTTTCATGAATGGTTAATAAAATTGATAATGCTGTAATCACAAATCCTAACATCACGCCCCATATATCGAGCATCATTTTACAATTATCAATACCTTCTTTTAACCCTATCTTGTTCTTTGGTATTAACATACTCACACTTACTAAAGCAACTACAATTGGTGTTAAACTTATCAAAAGCTTATCCATAATATGGATGCATCTAGACTTGCTCATAATTTATTCCACCTTTTCACAATTTTCTGATACTACCAACTCAAAATATGAACTTATATTTTCATACATATTTTTTGAATCAATAGATCGATTCTTTTCCTTAACAAATGTTACTTTATTTACAAATTTGTCTGATAGTAAATCAATATTTTCTGATATTTTATCTTGACTAACTCTAAATTTTTCTATATCTTCTCTATCTTTTTTTAATATTTCTTCTAATAAACCATACGACATAGGTAAATTAAATCCCTTATATCCATTCTTTTTTGTTTTCCTCTTTCGCAATATAATTTCATATGTCTCAACTTCATCAAATTTTTCCTTCACAGCAAATATAGATGTCCTTTCCATTAATTTATTGTGAAGTATAGAATTATTCCTTATTGTAATATCAAACAAACTATAGTCTTTTTTTGTATTCAATTTCAAATATGCATCCATATTCAATATATTTGATAGTTGCATATATTCTATTAAATTAGATTGTTCCATAAAATATTGAGGTATTGCTGATGATCTGGCTCCATTAAAATTATATTCAATTCCAAATACTCCATACTCCTTAAAATATACACCATGCGTTATTTCTGCTATATTCTGATTTTTATCTATATAGTTCGTTAAACTCTCTAATTTTCCATCCTTTTCTACGAACGGTATAATATCCCTTCTACTTAAAACAATCCTAAAATCAATCCTATTTTCTGAATCATTATCGATAATCATAAACAATTTATTTCCTGATTTTACTTTTATCATAATGTCATCATCGTTATCTAATTGCATTTTTTTAATTTGCGAAAAAACACTGCTTATTATACTACCTGCCTTATTATTTGAACGTTGCAAATTTCCTTTTGAATCTCTATGGTACATTATTGCATCATAATAATATATACTTCTAGATACTGTACTCTTTTCCTTTGCCATTTTGGATCCCTCCCCAGTATTTTCTTTCATCATATCCCATAAGCTGACAAAATACAACAAAAAAGAACAGCCAAAAGACCGTTCCTTCATGAAAAAAATATAAAATACTAGGGGGAAACCATCAAGACGAAACAAAAATGTCATCTATCAAATTATCACAATACCATTTTAGCAATTATTAGTGTGAATTACTATGGCTTGTTTCATTTTAACCCGGTTACCTGTCTGAACTCTTCTAGCGCTCTTCCATGTAATCTAAGAAGCCACCTATAGCCATAACCCATATCAGTTGCTATTTGCTCCCATTTTTTCAAAGCACAATATTTTTGATAAAGAATTTGTTGATAAACAACGTTATCAATCTTTCCTATATCCTTAAATACTTTCGCCCTAGTCATAGTAAATTTTTTTACCAAACCTTCGTATTCTTCTATCTTTTCATCAATTAAGCATATAGTATCTGCCATTTTATCACCTGATGTTGAGCTTATTACCTTTTCTCCTTGCTGTATAGCTCCAATGCTCACTGATAATTCTTTTAGATTTCTTATCTCTTCCTGTAGCATTTTTATTCTGTCACTTAACTGCCTAACCTGCCCCAGGTACTCCTTTGCTGTTATTTTCTTATCTTCCAATCTCTTCAATCCTTCCTTTTATTTTTCTGCATAAAAAAACCAACCACCGAATATTGGTAGTTGGTCTATATATTATACAAAAGAACTAAGCGAATGTTTTTTCCAATATGCTATATAATTATCTATCTGTACTTTTAATTCTTGCATTTCTATATCATTAAATTGAAATTTTTTTATTTCCTCTTGTGGCTCAGCACAGTATCCTTTTTCATCTCTTATACACTCAGCTTTAAATACTAATTTGTGAAAAATTTTCCATGCCTCTCTATCAGTAAGCTCCTCATTTATGCTTTGCTCATATTCTTCATATCTACTTTTTAGAGTTATGCTTCTCATATCGCATTCGTAACATGTATAAGCACCAAATGCATAATATTTCTCACCAATATGATAAATGAATGGGTGTTGTTTAAACAGTTTCTCTATATAGTTCATTTATAATCCTCCTTGATATCTTAACACAAAAATTATACCATTCCACCTACCAATATTCAATTTTCAATGTTCGACTTTTACCGACCTTTTTCGACTAATCTCTGCCCTTAGACATAAGCAAAATCCATAAGAACATAACCCAAGCTATAAGCAGTATGTTTATTGCTCTCATCTAATCACCTTCCTTCACAATTTCATAAATAATATCGTTATGATAATTACCGTCTTTATCCTTAATGGCATCTCTTAATATATGCTTCTTACCATTATATTTCTTGATAAAATTATCATATCCTCTACAAGCTGGATTACCACTTATGGCTCGCCATTCAACTCTATGTAATGTATTTACTAATTCTTCTAACTTATCAAATGTATCTCTTGCAACAGTAAGATTTCCTCTATCGAATGAAAATAGTCCGAAATTGTATGCTCTTGATGCGTAGTAATCTATTGAATAACCTAAATATCCAATTAATTTTTCATTTTCATCTACTATTGCATACTGAAACCTACCTTCATCCGGACATTCAAGTATATTAGGAATCCAATTCTCTAAACAGCCAGTCACATACATCATGTCGGTTGTGTATAGATATTTCTGAAATTCCTTTGTAATTTGCTCTTTATATAAAATTGCGGGTACTAACATCTTCTTCACCTGCCTTTTCCACTATTTCCCGACATTCTATGTATATCCCTATTTTGCTTGCCATTTTATCAGCCATATTAAGCAATCCATTTTCTATAAAAAGTTGTTGCTTAGCATCTAATTCCTGTATTTTATTATTGATTTCATGTACAACCTTATCAACGTCATAAGCTGTTGGTCTTGCCTTTACGAGTTTTATAAGATTGTTTATGCTAACTAATGCATCTCTATCTTGTCCTTTGTTCCATTCAAGAATGTTTATTAATTCATCCGCATCTATTAATCTCATTCTGTTCACTCTCCTTTTTCTGGTATTCCGAAGTTCTTATATGTTGCTGAAAAACTAAATTGTTTACCACATTTATAACAAGTTTCAGTTATGGTACACATCTTTTCTTTGTCGTTACAGTAAGTTTGTGTTTCCCCTGTTTTAAACTTATGTCCTCCTGTTAGCAAACACATTATTCTATTCATCCTCTTCTCCTTTTAGTTTCTTTACGATTTCTTCAATTTTTGTAATAGATATTGCATATTCATGATAATTTGTCTGCCCATTATCATTTAATAAAATAGTCTCATTCTTTTTAATTTTAGCAAGCATATCATCAATTGCTTTTTTATATGCCTTTTCACAAAATTCTTCTGCTACATAATAATCTACATATTCATCATTAAATGCTGTTTCAACATTACTCCATAATTCACGTTTTAATTCTTTTAATCTATCTTCCATCTTTCTGCTCCTTTCTGTATGGCTCTGATAGTGGTTGCCACGCTGTAATTTTATAGTCTTTACACATTCCTAATAAATCGCAATGCCATTGTCCATCAACTGTGGTAGCTGTAGTTGTTGTACATTTTCCATTCTTATCTTCGACAGTTACTTGAACTCTATCAGAAGTTTTTTCAAACATAGGTTTTCTCCATCTGTCAGTACCTTTTAATTTTGCAAATATACTATCGTGCTCCGGAGGCATTTTCTCTTCAACTAGAATCCATCCGTTATTTTTTGTTTCTTTTTCCATTGCCCTTATTGAATCAATCAGTTCTCTTTTTTCGTTTTGTGGCAGGAGTGATGCCATGACCACTCCCACTGTTTTATTGAAATATTCTTCTTTCATTTATCTACTCCTCACTTTCTGCTAGTTTTGCACAATTCCAACCACTTGCGTCACCTACTGTCCAAGATGTTTTCCCATATTTCCAAGCATAAACTGTTTCGTGTACATATCCTGCAAAATATCCCCTTGTCCAACTAGAATTTCCATCATTCCTAACCAATATAGGTGTATCAACCTTGACTTTCGACCAGTCAATTTTTGGTTCTTCGTATTTGGAGAAAAGCCATTCTTTGCAGTTTTCAGCACAGTCAGGTTCACCTTTATCAAACTGACAACAAGCACATTGTCCGGTGCAGGCTTCAAGCCTTCCGTCAATCAGAGAAAAACATAACGGCATCACTTTCAATTCTCTCAATTCATCATAAAATTTCTCAATATTTAACATTTGCTTCCTCCTTAACATTTCTTAACATTTTTATCTCTTAGTCTATTTTTCGTATATGTATTCCATTATTGCTGTTGCAATTGTCCTAACCAATGATTTCTCATGTTCTTCTGGATACGCTCTACAAATGCCATTCAACTCTCTTACCATTTCTTCACATACTGCATCATCAGATATGTCCCTATCTTTGTATTCTGACACTGCATGCCAAATAAATAGCATGATGTTGTAAACAGTTATAAATTTATTCATTTTGCACCTCCTGTATCAGGATATATATTCCCGGAAGATCTGCCCAAAACTTTTCAACGTGTTCTGATACCACCAAACAATCATCTTCCCAAAAATTCAAACTAGTCATGCAGTCTTTTAACATTTTCTGCAAATTATCGGTATCAGGCTTTGTTGTTCTGTATTCACCGTTTTTATGATTACCTTTAGGAAATAACCACTTAACAACCAACATTACTCCTCTGTTAAATTTTTTATCCGGAACATTTTTTGCCAGATATGCCATCAGCTTACTCTTAGCTTCTTTTAGTTCCTGTGGTTCATAAAAAACAGGCTTACCATTAACCACTGCAACTTTATGTTCCTGATAAGTTTTAGTCGGTGGAACCATTGGCATAAAAAACTCACATTTATTTGCCATAGTCCGCACCCTCCCATTTTCCCGTGCTGCTATTGTACTTGATATATTTTTTATTAATTGCCATGTCAAAAACTTTTTGCCTTACTTCAGGAATGTTAATAAGCCATTCGCACACGTCACTGTTCATCACATCAAAATCACCGGTTCTGTTTTTATGTCTTAGTGGTGGCATTACCTTTGCCGTTTTCAAAAATGTGTAGTCCAAACTTCTCACTCTACTCAACTCCTTTTTGTCAATGTCAGGGGAAGGAGTTGTTGTGCGAAAGCTAACGCACAACTACTTTCCCCATTGACGAGGGAAATTTTTCTCGCGTATTACGTAGTAATATATATTTCCCTAGGGAAATTCTCGGGAATTTACCGACTTTTTCCCTCTGAGGGAAATTCTCGGTGTTTACCGACTTTTTCCCTCCAAAAGGTCAGGGAAATTCTCGGGAAATTTCTCCGAGATTTTCCTTTCCCTGACACCTATTTTTTGCCAACTTTCCCTTCGTCTATCCAAAATCCACCATGTTCTTTTAGTCTGTTTCTGATGGTCTTTTCAGTTACTCCCATTGAATCTGCCAATGATGTTATGTCAACTGTATTATCCCCATTAAACGTTGCCAAACTTTCAAATGCCTGGTCTAATGATTGTATTCTTTCTTTTTTTCTTTCTTCCGGTGTTTTTTTGTTTTTATTAAAGTTCTTTTTCCATGTCTGTTTAGGATTAACATCGTCCGGATTAATATCTTTTAAAACTCCTGTTTTATCCACTACATGCCTTGGATAATCAAACCATAGATTAACAGGTTGGAACTTGTTAAATTCACGCAAAGTTCCTTCCACTCTCCAAGCACTCATATGCTCCACCTGACTTACTCTTACAGTCAATTTTTCTGTGAGTTCTTTCCACTGTGCCGGTGTTAATAGCCTTTCCGCTTTTGCTTTCATTTGTGCACTACTGCACATATCATCCTGTGAAATGAAATCTTCCCAGTTATCAACTTTTTCGTTTAAATACTGTACAATAACATCACACATGGCATTATTGGTTTTGTTTAATATCAAATCGTCATTAGTTTCCAATTCAATCAGGTCTAATAATGCATCAGGATCTCTCGCAAACACCCCGCTGCCTGAAGCTCTGTCCATTGATTTTTTAGTTCCCTGGCCACCTTTTGAATGGTGATGGCAATATATAACCGCACATCCCAATTC
>NZ_CAKVZL010000023.1:0-26936 GCF_934835595.1 Eubacterium sp. AF15-50 | reverse complement strand
GCCACACACGGGGTTGCACTATAAATCATTGCCATATCTTTTTTCTTTGGATTTCCCTCTTTGATTCCTACTCTAAGTCCCATTGCAGCAAATCCTAATGGAGCAGTAACTCCGCCTTTAATCTTCTTTAACATTGTATATCCTCCTTATGGGAACATAGGAACCTGCTTCAGTCCCTCATTCTCTTCTAATCCAAATAATAAATTCATGTTCTGGACAGCCTGACCTGCAGCTCCCTTTATAAGATTATCAAGGGCACCCATCATAATAATTCTGCCTGTTCTTTCATCTATTTTAAAGTTTACGTCAACAAAGTTGCTTCCTTCTACCCACCTTGTTTCAGGGCACACATCTTTATCTAATACTCTTATGAAAAATTCATTTCCATAATACTTGTCATATATTGCCCTGACTTCATCATATGTAACTTTCTTTTTAAGGTTAGCATATGCAGTTACCAAAATTCCTCTCTGCATTGGAACAAGATGAGGTGTAAAGTTAATAATCACTTCTTCACCTGCTGCGTAACTTAACTGTTCCTCTATTTCCGGTGTATGTCTGTGGGTAGTTACCCCATACGCCTTAATATTTTCATTTACTTCACAGAAAAGATTAGGAACCTTAGCTCCTCTTCCGGCTCCTGATGTACCTGACTTTGCATCCACTATAATGGATTTCGGATCAATTAATCCTTCCTTAGCTAACGGATAAATCGAAAGAATACTACAAGTTGTATAACATCCCGGATTGGCAATAAGTCTTGCCCCTTTAACTTTATCTCTGTTTATCTCACAAAGTCCATACACAGCTTCATCAATAAACTGTGGACTCTGGTGCTTTATTCCGTACCATTTTTCATATGTAGCAACATCTTTTATTCTGAAATCTGCACTTAAGTCTATTATCTTAACTTTATTTAAAATTTCTTCGGTAACTAATGAGCCACACAATCCCTGAGGTGTAGCTGTAAATATCACATCAACTTCATCTGCAAGTTTCTCCATATTATCATCGAGGCATTTGGCATCAACTATTTTAAACATATTTCTAAATACGTCTCCGTAGTTTTGATCCACATAGCTTCTTGAACCATACCATATTACTTCTGCTTCCTTATGCTGCTGAATAAGACGTACTATCTCAACTCCCGCATATCCCGTAGCACCAATAATTCCTACTTTAATCATCACAAAACCTCTCTTTTTTATCAATTACTCTGATATGATATTTTAGTCTTTTCATTATTAAAATACAAGTCCAAGCTTCACATCCTGGCATATTATACACCTATCCCAGAAATTATGCAAGTTTTATACACAACTTTCATAAATTATTCATATAATCTTATTTTTTTCTTGATTTTTATGCATCCATGATGTATAGTATCAGATGTTAGAGTTATGTCTTTGATTTAGACATTTAAAATAAGAAAATATATTGGAGGATTTGTAAAATGGCAAAAGAAAAAGTTGTTTTGGCATATTCAGGCGGACTTGATACTACAGCTATCATCCCTTGGTTAAAGGAAAATTATGATTATGACGTTGTTTGCTGTTGTGTAGACTGCGGACAGGGAAATGAATTAGACGGACTTGATGAGAGAGCTAAATATTCAGGTGCAGCTAAATTATACATAGAAGATATTACAGATGAATTCTGTGATGATTACATTGTTCCATGTGTACAGGCAGGTGCAGTTTATGAAAACAAGTATTTACTTGGTACCTCAATGGCAAGACCGGGTATTGCCAAAAAATTAGTTGAAATTGCAAGAAAAGAAGGTGCTGTTGCTATTTGCCACGGTGCTACAGGAAAGGGAAATGACCAGATTCGTTTTGAACTTGCCATTAAAGCATTAGCTCCTGATATTAAAATCATTGCTCCTTGGAGAGATGATAAGTGGACAATGGATTCCCGTGAAGCTGAAATTGAATATTGTAAGGCTCATGGTATTCATCTTCCATTTGGAACAGACCAGAGCTACAGCCGTGACCGTAACCTCTGGCATATCAGCCATGAAGGTCTTGAACTTGAAAATCCGGCTAACGAGCCAAATTATGACCACCTTTTAGTATTAGGTGTTACCCCTGAAAAGGCTCCTGATGAAGGTGAATATGTTACAATGACTTTTGAAAAAGGTGTTCCTACATCAGTCAACGGAAAGCAGATGAAGGTATCTGATATTATACGTGAATTAAACAGACTTGGTGGCAAACATGGTATCGGTATTGTAGATATTGTTGAAAACCGTGTTGTAGGTATGAAGTCCCGTGGTGTTTATGAAACTCCCGGTGGAACAATTCTTATGGAAGCTCATAAACAGCTTGAAGAATTAGTTCTTGACCGTGATACAATGAATGCGAAAAAAGATATGGGCAACAAGATGGCACAGATTGTTTACGAAGGAAAATGGTTTACTCCTCTTCGTGAAGCTGTACAGGCCTTTGTTGAATCAACTCAGGAATATGTTACAGGCGAAGTTAAATTTAAACTTTACAAAGGAAATATTATTAAAGCTGGAACAACTTCTCCATATTCATTATACAGTGAAAGCCTTGCATCATTTACAACAGGTGATTTATACGACCACCACGATGCTGAAGGATTTATCACATTATTCGGTCTTCCTTTGAAAGTCCGTGCAATGAAAATGCAGGAAGTAAAAAATAACAATAAATAATATTTAGGATTCGGTTTGGATTTTCCCATGAAAAACATTCCGTTTTCAAAAAAAAACAGGACTAATCAGTACATAATACCGGTAGTCCTGTTTTTATTATCTTACACTGTATTTTTTTAATCTACATTTTAGTACAGTTTAATAACTAACCATTTCACTATTTAATTTTAAATGATTTTGTTTTTACAAACTTAATTTTGTACTTTCCTTTAGACAAATTCTTTCCAAAGAATTTTTTCCATTTTAATTTTACAGTAATGCTTTTACCACTCCTCGCCACTATCGTTTTACAGAACACTGCTTTCTCACTGAATTTCACTTTTTTCCATTTATTCTTTCCCTGTTTCTTTAAAACAAACAATTCTGAAAAATAGAAATCTTTTTTTTCACTAAAATAATTCTTTCCTGTATTTTATTGAATCTTTTTCTGTAATTTTCCGAATTACCCTGCATGGATTACCTGCTGCAAACACTCCTTCCGGAATATCTCTGGTAACCACACTTCCTGCTCCAATAATGGCACCTTTTCCTATGGTAACGCCACCACACACTGTTACATTTGATGCAAGCCAGCAACCGTCTTCAATATTAATTGGTGCCGCATATTCTTCATCATATGGTGTGCCATCTTCCTTAAACTTAACTTTACGCTCTTCTATTAACATTGGATGAATTGGTGTTGCCAATGTACAGTTAGGCCCCATTAACACATCATTGCCTATAATAACCGGACAGCAATCCAAAACCACCAGATTAAAATTAACAAAACAATTTGTTCCAAAGACAGTATTTACTCCATAATCAAATTGTACCGGTCCCTGAATGGCTGTGCCCTTTCCCATATTGGGCAATAATCCTTTTAGTATCTCCTCTCTTTTTTCCACTTCATCTTCATATGTATCATTATAATCCTTTGACAACTTATGGGCATTTGTACGCTTCATTGCAAGAACCTTATCTGATGAATCATAAATCATGCCTCTAATCATCTTTTCTTCTTCTGTCATCCTAACACTCTCCTACGACTTTATTGAACCACCCCATCCTTAATATGTATGGTTCTGCCACACATCTGTGCGACTCTTTCATCATGAGTTACAATTATAACCGTTTTCCCCTGATTATTCAATTTAAGAAATACTTTCATTATTTCCTCGCCTATTTTGCTGTCTAATGCCCCTGTCGGCTCATCTGCCAAAATTATTTCCGGGTTATTAACTAATGCTCTGGCAATTGCCACCCTCTGCTGCTGACCACCTGATAACTGTCCCGGTTTCTTGTTTTCGTGATTTTTCAATCCAACCTTTTCTAAGATGTCAGAAGAACTTTTATCCATTACTTTTTTACTGATTTTTTCCTTACCCTTTTTGTAAATATTTGAAAATATAAGACTCATTTTTACGTTTTCTTTTGCAGATAATTCTTTTATTAAATTAAAATTCTGAAATACAAAACCTATTTTTTCATTTCTAGCCATTGCCAATTCATTATTGCTTAATTTTGACGCTTCTATCCCGTCCAACATATATTCTCCTGAATAATTATTATCTAATAATCCCAGAACATTAAGCATTGTTGATTTTCCCGAACCTGATGGTCCCATAATGGCTACCATTTCACCCTTTTCAATGTTTATAGAAATATTTTTTAATATTTGTTGTCTGCTTTCTTTTTCTCCAAAGAATTTATTAATATTTTTTAACTCAATTATATTCATTTTACTTGCCTGCTCCTTCGTTTATAAGTTCTACCGGTTCCTGACCTGCAATTTTTCTCATAGGTAGCAACTCACATACAACCATGCATACAATCATAACGAGCAGTGTAATTGCCACATTTTCTAATGTTATTTTAAAGCCCTCAGATGCCATAAAGAATGTTACTGCAAGACTCCCTGCTATAGAGATTACAAAACTAATGAAAAACATAACCATACCTTCCCCTAATGTCATAATAAGCAAATGTTTTTTTGATAATCCCATGGCATAATGAATACCAAATTCCCGTTTTCTTAGCACCAGATTAGACAATATTGTTCCAATTGTTCCTAACAATGACAAAACAATAATTATAATTGCAAATATCATTGTAGCTAAAATAACTGTTTTCTGTTTATTGTAATATTGTTCAATCTGACTTTCCAGGCTAATAAACTGTATGTTTTTTCCTACATTTTCATATTCATCTGATAATCTGTCCTCAATATTCTCCATATCGCTATTTGCCTTGATTAAAACATTATTCTCATAAGCCAAATCAGAAAAATCTGCTATTTTAGGAAATACCATAAAATCTTCTTTATTTTTAATAGTATCCGAAATACATGTGGCATTCCCTGTAAATATATAAGAATTTTTATCTGCAACAGCCACTACCATAATAGTGGCATTATATGTATCCTCATCTATCATATATTCTATGTTATATTTTTCATTAAGCTTATATTTATCCCTTAATGAATAACTAACAATAACAGGAATAACATCATCGTCATTGTAATTTACCAATTTTTCTATGTTGCCATCCTGAAATTTCCACTTTGCCATATTGATAAAATCTTTATTTACCATAATAGCATTGTCAACCATATTATTTTCATCATAAACACTAATATTGTCTAAAATACCGATAGAGACATTTGTATCACTTTTTATTTCGTCATATATGGTGCTGTATTTATCTTTTTGAGTTTTTGGTGGCTCCTTTCCTACAACTTCTCCGTCCTCTTCGTCATCACTTTCATCCTCTGTAACTGACATTTGCACCGTATCTGAATCCATAATTGATTCAATGTTTCTTCTATATTCCAAAACCTGCTGCACCATACAAATACTTAACAGCAAAGAAAAAAATGCAATTGAAAACTGAATTATGTTAAGGACACTTTTTTTCTTATGAATCTTAAAACTTTTCAAAATAATGCTAATCATATTTCCTCCTAATAATATGTAGTGCCCCCTCCCTTCGGTCAGCGGCATTTCGTCGGAAACATCCTAAAAAATGAACTTCGTTCATTTTGTTTCCCCTTCGTAATATGTAGTGCCCCCTCCCTTCGGTCAGCGGCATTTCGTCGGAAACATCCTGAAAAATGAACTTCGTTCATTTTGTTTCCTCCTACTCACATGAAATAACTTCTATTGGGTTAAACATAACACTTTTACGAACTATTAAAAGCGCTGAAATAACCCCACATAATGCGGATACTAATATTGCTAATAAAAGATTTGTAAAGGATAAATTGATATTCACACCATAACTTACAAGCATAGATTTGAAAAGCACATTAATTACAAACTGAATAAACAAAGCTAATATTGCGCCCATTGAAGAAATCATGGTCATTTCCACAACAACCCACTTTATAATGAATCCGTTTAATGCTCCCATTGCTTTCATAATTCCTATTTCTTTTTTTCTTTCCATCATCCAATAATTCATAAGATTAATAATATTAATTATTGCGATAAAAAATACCAGACACGATGCTATGGCTGTAATAGCTATGGAATTGTCTAATGAACTTCCATCTATATTCCTTTCCATTTCCTCATATACTATTTCAACACCATAATTACTTAACTTCTGTTCAATATCACCAAATTCATTAATAAATTCATCTTTTCCATTTTTTAATACCATTATGTAATTATTCTTTTTTTGTGGATTATAAAAATCATTGCCAAATGATGATATGTAGTCTTCAAATTCCATATATATGGCATTATCCCATATTGTTTCTCTGTTTTCCCTTCCGCAAATCCCCCGAACATTATATTTTTTACCATTAATACTCACATTTTTTCCCTTTTTCGACTTCAAAGCATCAGCTGCATCTTTTCCTAAAACAACCTGACCACATTGTCCGTCTAAATAGTTTCCATTAATAATCGGTATATGCCAATCACCCTGATTTTTAGCTTCCACAGGAACAATCTGCAAAACTCCATTATCTGTTTCCACTCCTCCAAGGGATAAAATTTGTATCTCCCCATATTTACCTAATTTCTGAAAAATACTTTTAATTTTCTCAATGTTCAGACCCTCATTAATTTTCATGTCAATATTTAATTGTTTAGAATAATCTCCGGAATTGCAGTCTAATATGTAATTATAATTTTCTTTTACAAGGCTCGCTCCCACCGAAAGAAACAGACTTCCTACAAAAAATCCAATCACCATAAGACTTAATATTATTTTTTTGTGTTTCCATTGCATCATTATATACTTAAACATCATTCAACCTCTAGTGTATACCTGTTACTACTTATAACCGGTATTTCTTTTTCTGTATTTATCACGGCATTGCTTAAATTAGGAATGCATAAAAATTCCATTTCATATTTTCCTGATTTGTCCGGTGCATAAATTTCCATATTCTCTAAATCATCTGAATATGTCATATAATCCTTATTATTTATACTTATCTGATTGCCATTAAGCAGACAAACCAATATATAATCTGTTCCTATTTCATTATTTTTCATATCTATTTTTAACTTAATTTTCTGATTTTTATCTACACTAATTCCTAATGTCTTCTTCATATTCATGCACTTCAAAGATGCTTCTGTATCTAAATCATCATCTAACTCAGAAATCTTTATTTTTTGAGTTTTCACTATTGTTTCCTCACTGGAATTATTTTCGATTATGTAGTGTCTGCATATTGTATTTGTATCACTAACCAGCTCATTTTCATCTGAATAAACATCCGTGTCCTGCCGTAGGACAATAACAACATCGTTTACCTGATACTTAAATGCTTTTTTATCTAATGTAACACTATATTTATTACAGCCCTGAGAAGATAATTCAAATTCATATTTTTGTAATTCCAAATTATCCTTTTTAAAGCTTTTCTGATGATAATTAACTAAAACTGTCATTTCATATTTAACTTTTCTGTCATTATAGTTGTAAATTTCAAAATCTATTTTAATATTATTATCTTTATCTAAAAAATTATCAATGCTATTATTTTTTAGCTCTAACATTCCCTTTAAATTTGAAACTTTCATCCCTGAATGAACACTATACTCCTGTTGAGGTTTTAGACCGTCTATAATCATTTTAGCAGCCACACCACATATTATTATTGTAACAACCATGGAAATTATAAAGATTCTTTTCTTGGACTTACTCATTAATATTCCCCTTCTTATTATTGATTAATCTCCATACCCTGACTTGCAGGGTATGGAGAAACTATAAACTAATATTTAATATTTTTTACTAGCTTTCAACTCAGAATAAATACCATCATGGCTATACCCAGTATGCTTACTTACAAATTTAGTTCCACTAGATTTGTATGTAGGACCTGATATCCAATCTGTTTCAACTCCACCAAATCCACTTTTTAAGCTTTTACTTGAAGATACAGACCTTGTAGTATATCCACTCTTGGATACTGTACATTTAGCGGTTATCTTTTTATAACCGTATGTATCAGAGTATCCCTTAGGTGCACTGTATAATGGATTCTTGGTATATAAAGTTCCTTCTACATACAATGTTGCTGCTCCCACGACCGATGTGAGCATAACGCCACATAAAGCGCCCATTGCAATAACCTTACAAATGCTCTTCTTCATCACACTCGTCTCCTTTCTTACGTATTTTATAAGATGTGTCGACCCCATCTTTACATACATTACATAAAAACACTTTTATTGTCAATGTTTTTTTACTTAATTAATTTTATTTGCATAAAAAAACTTTTACACCAGCACCACACTTTGGCAGCTTTTCAGTTTTACTTTTCCGTCTTCCATATCCAGGTCTTCCATATTATTAAGTATTACCCGGTACTTTCTATTCTCAAGCTCTAACACTTTGTCCTGCTTTCCAAAATTAGCTAAAACTACAATCTCACCGCTTTCATTTACACGTTTGTATGCAAATATTTTATCCTCATTTTCAAAAATAGGCTCTGTTATTCCATAAGTTAGAAGTTCCCTGTACTCATCAGATTTTCTAAGAGCAATTAATTTTCTGTAGTAGTTAAGCAGGGAATCTTCCCTGTTTTCCTGGTCTGAAACATTAATGTCTTTGTAATTAGGATTTACCTTAAGCCACGGTTTTCCATTAGTAAAACCTGCATTTTCTCCATCACTCCACTGCATTGGAGTCCTTGCATTATCTCTGCTATGCTCGTAACATCCCTTTAATGCCAATTCCTTTGATACTCCTGCCTGTACAGCCATATTGTACTGGTTAATGGTACTTATATCATCGTATTCCTCAATTCCTTTCATAGGGCAGTTAGTCATTCCTATTTCCTGTCCCTGATAAATAAAAGGTATTCCTCTTAAAAGAAGATTTACCGTGGCAAGCATTTTTTTGCCCGTTTCATTTTGGGCATAGGATGGAATATACCTGCTTGCTCCTCTTGGC
This sequence comes from Eubacterium sp. AF15-50, assembly GCF_934835595.1. Lineage (NCBI taxonomy): Bacteria > Bacillati > Bacillota > Clostridia > Eubacteriales > Eubacteriaceae > Eubacterium > Eubacterium sp. AF15-50. The sequence continues at coordinate 17,860 of NZ_CAKVZL010000023.1, read as the reverse complement.
TCATCATGGTTTTCAATAATATTAGCCATAAACCCAACATCTTCACACTCTCTTTGAGAATGAAAAATAACCCTTCTGTAATCCTCAAATGTTATTTCCGGTGCATCGTACCAGCCATGTCCTCCAAAAGCCAAACACTCAGCAGAGAAATCAAACATTGTGGAAAAATGTCCATTGTCCCCAATAAATTCCCTAATTTCATCTTTTCTCATATTAAACACTTCAGCTACTGTAAATGCATCATGCTTTTCAAAAGTATTTTTCTTCAAATCTTCCAGCATATCACCTATTCCCGGCACTTTTTCCGCTGCAACACCTGCATGAACAAATCCGTCATCTCCATCTGCCGGCAGACTCTTAAATTGCAAATCTTTTCTTATATTAATAATTGCATCTATTCTAAAACCGGCTAGTCCCTTATCAAGCCACCAGTTAATCATCGAATATAACTCTTCTTTTACCTTTGGATTGTACCAGTTCAAATCCGGCTGTTCCTTGGCAAACAGGTGCAGATAATAGTAATCTGTTCCCTTAACCTTTTCCCATGCACTTCCTCCAAAATAGGAACGGTAATTACACGGTGGCTGACCGTTTTTCCCTTTCCTAAAATAAAAATAATCTCCATACTCTCCTTCAATATCCTGCAATGCCTTTTTAAACCATACATGCTGGTCTGAACAATGATTTATAACCAAATCCATCAAAATGCCAATGTTTCTTTTTTTTGCTTCAGCAATCAGTTCTTCAAAATCCTCCATTGTTCCGAAACGTTCATCTATTTTATAATAATCTGAAATATCGTATCCCTGATCAACTAAAGGTGACTGATATATAGGTGAAATCCATATAATATCAATTCCTAAATTCTTTAAATAATCAAGCTTATTGATAATTCCCCGTATATCTCCGATTCCATCACCATTTGTATCCATAAAACTTTTAGGATAAATCTGATATGCTACCTTGTCATGCCACCACTTCTTTTCCATAAAAACTGCCCTTTCTTCTGTTATTTTTTCTAATAAGTTAATTATATTTCTCCTATTAATAATGTCAATACCGCTTTATTGTTTATAATTACCGTGGTTTCATTTTTCTTATTGCTTTCTTTGTTTACAGTGAACAAAATTTATAGTAAAATATTACTAATTGTGGGCATTTAACTTGCTAATTAAATTGTCCCTATATTAACTTAACTGATTATTTTTACTGGAGGTATTATGAAAACTGTTGAAGTTGTGGTTCCATGCTATAACGAAGAAGCAATGCTTAATATGTTCTACGTGGAATCCGAAAAAATATATAAAACAATAGATGGATATTCGTTTAGTTATATTTTTGTCAATGACGGTAGCCGGGATAAGACTTATCCCATACTGAAGGATTTAGCCGGAAAACATGATAATGTAAAATTTATTTCATTTTCACGTAATTTCGGTAAGGAAGCAGCCATGTATGCCGGGCTTTGCAACACTACTGCTGACTATGTAATTGTAATGGATGCAGATTTACAGCACCCGCCGGCTTTGGTTCCTGAGATGATAAAGCAGATTGAGGCAGGTTATGACTGCTGCGCTGCCCTTAGGACAAGCAGAAAAGGAGAATCTAAAATCAAAAGTTTCTTCTCCGGAATGTTTTACAAATTCAGCAACAGATTTACTGATGTGCAACTGGTACAAAATGCCGTTGATTTCAGAATAATGAGCAGACAAATGGTAGATAACATAGTGAAGTTATCAGAAGTGCAGCGTTTCTCAAAGGGTATTTTTGAATGGGTTGGTTTTGAAACCAGCTGGATACCTTATGAAAATGTGGAACGTATCGCAGGCGAAACCAAATGGAGTTTTAAAAGTCTGTTTAAGTATGCCATAACCGGTATTACTTCTTTTTCCATAACACCATTAAGATTTCTTACGTGTTTTGGTCTTGTAATATCCGTTGTTGCATTTTTGCTTATAGTATTTACCCTTATTAGAAAGTTAGCCTTTGGAATAGACGTTTCAGGTTATGCTTCACTGCTTATTGCTGTGTTGTTCTTAGGGGGAATTATCGAATTGTCCTTAGGTATTCTCGGTGAATATATTGCCAATATATATTTAGAAGCAAAAGACAGACCTATATACATTATTCAGGATACAAATATTAAAGAATCAAAATAAAACCATTAATAAGGAAGGAGATAAATAATGGAACGTAAGGGAGACTCTAAATTTTCATTTAGTACATGGTTAAAAGATAACTGGCTGTATTTCTTAGCTTTTCTTTTGCCGGTACTGTCAATGTTAATTGTTTATTTTTTCAAAGATATCGCACCTTTTGGCGATCAAATGTATTTAAGAAGTGACTGTTACCATCAGTACACACCATATCTGCAGATTTTGCAGGACAAGTTAAGAGGAGGCGGAAGCTTATTTTATACCTGGGAAATCGGTGCCGGTATGAACTTTGTGGCTATAGCCGCCTACTATTTATCAAGTCCTTTTAATCTTTTAACTATTTTATGGCCGGGTAACATGGCTGACTATGTTAGTTTCTTTATAATAGTAAAAATGGGACTTGCAGGTTTTTCAGCTACTTACTATCTTGTAAAAAGATTTAAGACAAAGCATGTTCCTGCTGTTATTTTCGGTATGGTATACGCACTTTCATCTTATTTTGCAGCATTTAGCTGGAACATTATGTGGCTAGACTGTATGTGGCTTTTACCATTTATCATTTTAGGTCTGGACAGACTTGTTACTGAAAGAAAATACAAAATGTACTGTATAGCCCTTGCTCTTGGCATCTTTTCTAACTACTATATTGGAATTATGCTTTGTATTTACAGTGTAATTTATTTTGTATATTTAATCTGCGTATCAGATTTTGATGAAGAAATCGGTAATGTTAAAGGAAGATTATTAGCATTTAAGGATTTTGCAATATACTCCGTTTTAGGTGGCGGGCTTGCTGCCTGCGTAATTTTACCTGAGTATTTTAACCTACTTACAACTAAATCAGCAGATACATCTTTCCCTGATGCCATAGAAGAATATTTTTCCATTCTCTATATGCTTTTCAGGTCTCTTATTTGTATCCCTGTAGCAGACTTAAAGTATCCACATGACCCTAACATTTATTGTACAGTTGCAGTATTTGTTTTAATTCCTCTTTTCTGGTTATGTAAAAAAATCAGCGTTAAAGAGCGTGTTGGAAAAACTGTAATTGCCGTAATTATGCTGTTAAGCTTTAATATTAACATACCTAACTATATCTGGCATGGATTCCATTTTCCAAACAGTCTTCCATGTAGGGAATCTTTCTTATACATTTTCCTTATAGTTACTATGGCATATGAAGCTTTCTTACACATAAAGGAATCTAAGGCCTCCCAGATTATCGGTGCAATGGGTGGTGCCTTAGGACTTATACTTGTCCTTCAGGAATTATTTAAAAACACATCATTCTTTAGCGATTTGGCTGTAGAAACTAATATAAGAAAAATAATATATTTCAGTATGTTGTTTATTGTTATATATGTGATTCTGTATTTCTGTTACAGAAGAAAATCAGATATGAAGGCATTTTTCATTTATCTGCTGGTACTTACTACATTCTGTGAGCTTACCCTTAACTTATGCGTTACAGGTATGGCAAGCACATCCTCAAGGTCTGCATATTACGAAAGTACACAGGCTCATAAACAGTTAAATGAAACAGCTAAAAATAAAGCAGAAAGTGAAGGAGTTAAATTCTACAGAACAGAATCTGCTTCACATTCCACAAGAAATGATGGTGCAAGATTTGATTACGACAGTATTTCAACCTTCTCATCAGTAGCATCAGCTGCTATGCAGGATTATTATAATCAGCTTGGTATGCAGACATCATTTAATGCATATTCATATTACGGACATACACCACTTACTGCTGCTATGTTCTCTGTTAAATATGAATTTACTGACAATACACCTTCTCTTCCAACTAACATGACAGAGATTGGAAGTCAGACATATTCAACAGGCAATAATGCAGCCTCAACTGTTCATTTATATGAGTACAATAATACTCTTCCTCTTGGATTTATGGTAAATATGAGCACTGAGGCAAACTGGAATAAAGAGACGGGAAATCCATTTACAACACAGAACAGTTTTGTAAAAACTGCAATTGATAGTGATGCTAATATTTTCCATCAATTACAGACAACTGACACTGTTGGAACATTTACTGCTAAATATCAGTTAGAGGAAGATGATAATTACAAACCATCAGGAGATGCTGCAACATACGATGTTTACTTCTACTGTGTAACTTCTTCTGAAACTCTTACTGTGAATATTACTAATGGAAGCATAACAGATGACAATTCTACAACAAAGACATTCTCATCTACTAACCAGAATTACATTTGCCATGTTGGTAACGTATCTGCCGGCTCCACTATAACAGTAACAGCCAGCGACGGACAGGCTTTAACCACATGTTATGCATATGCTTTTGATAATGATGCATGGGAAACAGCTTATAAGCTTTTAAACAAAAATCCTTATACTGTTGAATCCTATTCTGATACAATGATTACCGGTAAGGTTACAGCTAAGAAACAGGGCATTATGTACACTTCTATTCCATATGATAAAGGATGGAATGTATATGTTGATGGTGTAAAATCAAAGACTACATCTATTTGTTCAGGAGCTCTTACAGGTGTTCTTGTAGAAGCAGGCACTCACGAAATTACCTTTAAATATACTCCTAAAGGATTAGTTCCGGGTATTGTTATTACAATTATTTGTCTTTTAATTTTCCTTGGAATAATCTATAAAGACAATATTATAAACTTAATTTCTAACAAATCAAAGAATAACAAGGTTACTTCTAAGAAGTAACACAATCATAAAAAATAGCGACTGCTAATTAATGCAGCCGCTATTTTTTATGGGATTAAATCCGTATCAGATAGGGTTTACTTATTTAAAATTTTCTTTAAATCCTCCTCCGGTGTAGTTATTGGAGATATATTATAATTATCCACTAATACTTTAAGCACATTTGGTGATATAAAAGCCGGCAATGTGGGGCCTAAATATATATCCTTTATTCCTAAATAAAGCAAAGTTAAAAGAATACATACTGCCTTTTGTTCGTACCAGGACAGCACCATAGACAATGGCAACTGATTAACTTCACACTGGAAAGCCTCTGCTAATGCTGTTGCCACCTTAATGGCAGAATAAGCATCATTGCACTGCCCCATATCCATTATTCTTGGAAGTCCCTCTATATCTTCTAAATCTAAGTCGTTGAATCTATACTTTCCACAAGCCAATGTTAAAATAATAGAATCCTTTGGAGTCTGCTTTACAAAATCCGTGTAATAGTTTCTTCCTACCCTGGCACCATCACAACCGCCAACTAAGAAGAAATGACTGATTTTTCCCGTCTTTACGCCATCAATTACTTTATCTGCTACTGACAACACTGTTCCATGGGCAAATCCTGTTGTCACATACTCCCCACCGTTAATACCTGTAAGCTTTTTATCCTCTTCATATCCTCCAAGTTCTAAAGCTTTATTAATTACCGGTGTAAAATCCTTATCCTCACCTATATGCACCATTTCCGGATAAGATACAACCTCTGTAGTAAATACCCTGTCGCTATAGCTTTCCTTAACAGGCATAAGGCAATTAGTTGTAAACAACACAGGACCTTTAATATTGTCAAATTCTTTTTGCTGGTTCTGCCATGCAGTTCCAAAATTTCCCTTTAAATGGCTGTATTTTTTAAGCTCCGGATAACCATGTGCCGGAAGCATTTCTCCGTGAGTATAGATATTTATACCTTTATCTTCTGTTTGTTTTAGCAACAATTCCAAATCCTTTAAATCATGACCTGATATTACAATAAATGGCCCTTTCTCAATAGTAAGTGGCACCTTAGTAGGTGTTGGAGTACCATAAGCGTCTGTATTTGCTCTATCTAATAATTCCATGCACTTTAAATTAACTTCTCCCACCTTAAGAACTGTTTCAAGTAACTTGTCGCTACTTAAGTCATAGCTTATAACTGATAATGCCCTGTAGAAAAATTCATTCACTTCACTATCTTCATATCCTAACACTAAGCCATGATATGCATAGGCAGCCATTCCTCTTATTCCAAACAAAATAAGAGATTTAAGGGAACAAATATCCTCGTCACTATTCCAAAGTTCATCCATGTTGTAATCATCTGTATTGTCACATCTTGAAATACACGCTACACATCCCGGTGCAATTCTTTCCTTTTCCCTATGAACTTTTTCTATCATTTCCTCTAATGTATTATCATTAAAATTTACATTAGTAACTGTGGTAAACAAACCTTCAATAATAATTCTGTCAGTATTTTCTGTCTTTTGGTTGCTCCCACAAGCCTTTGCTAACCCAATCAGGGCTCCTGTAAGTTTGTCCTGTAAATTAGCTGTATTTGCTGTTTTACCACAAACCCCTACATTTTTTGTACATCCGCTGCATCCCGCAGTCTGCTCACACTGAAAACAAAACATTTTCCATTCTCCTCTCTTGAATTTACAATGAAATTATATTAGAATGGCAATAATTAATCGGTGGTTATAACCACAGAAATGAGGAATTATGAAAAAAAACATAATGAAAATTTTGGGAAATTTGGAAATGCCGGTTTTCAAAAACATAGATAATGAAGATTTAGTATACCTTAAATCTATTAATGCTTTCCGCATTGAGAAATATAAAAGAAATAATATAATTTTTCACACCGGAGAAATAATTCATGAAATAGGAATTGTAATTAGTGGAAATGTTATTATAGAAAATAATGATTTATGGGGAAATAAAACCATCTTAAGTATTGTTACATCGGGGCAGGTCTTTGGTGAGTCATACGCCTATAGCCATTTACCTTTAATGGTAAATACCGTAGCCGCAGACTCTGCCACTATTTTATTTTTCGACTTAAATATCCTTGACAATCCCATATATTCTAACTGTTCATGGCAGGACAAAATTATTAGAAATCTTTTAAGAATCGCCACAAGAAAGAATATTATTTTATCAAACAGAAGCTTTTGCACTGCTCCAAAAACCATTCGCGGAAGGCTATCTATATACTTTTCAGGTCAGTCTACCATTAATAATAGTAATGAATTTGATATTCCCTTTAACAGGCAGCAAATGGCTGACTTTTTAAACTTAGACAGAAGTGCCTTATCAAAGGAGCTTTGCAAAATGCGTAATGAAGGATTAATTGATTTTAACAAAAATCACTTCATAATTTATAATATAGATAATTAATCTACAGGCTTGGAAGCTCTATTTTCTTCCATTGTTTATCATTGAACTGATTTTTAGACCCGTCTATAAATTTACTGTATTGTTCATTAAAAACTGCTTCCTTTGCCTTTTCAACCATATCCTTTTTATTCTCTGTTGTCTTGTCCTTAATATAATTGTTGACACAGTACACCAGATAATAGCTGTCTCCATCTTCTATAATATCACTGATTTTTCCCTTTGTAAGGTTGAATGCTTCCGTTTCATACTTAAGAGTAGCCTCACTCTTCTTTATGTCTTTTTCCACTGTGCTATCAACGCTATACTGCTTTGCTTCACGGGAAAACTCCTGATAGCCCCCTTCAACCACACTTTTTACTTCATTTAATGTAGATTTAATTTTTGAAACCTTTGTTTTAGATGAATCCATTTTTATGTATTGAATTTTAATAACTCTTGCGTCTTCCTCGCTAATGTCATCTCCTACATGTTCAGTAATACCTGAATATACTTTTTCAGCCAATTTGTATTTTTCGCACAAATTCTCCACATCAGCTTCTTTTGCATCGGTATAATCCTTTTCTGAATCTGTCATAGCCTTATAATACTGTGATGCCTGCTTACTCACCTCAGTTTTTTCAGTATCTGAAAGGGTAACATTATTCTTCTTTGCCATAGCTGCCAATGCATATTTAACAGTTATACTCTCTTTTACCTTGTCCTTTACAAACTCCTCTAATGTCTTATGGTCACTTATTTTATTTTTCCAGTCAACACTGCCACCAAAATCCTTTGCGTATTGTTTTGCAGTATCAAGAAGACAAATCATATACTCTGACTTGCTGCAAACTAACTCATCTATTTTAAACATCTGATTTGACTTAAGTCCTGTAATATTTCCAATTATCGGTGTATTATCACCTATACTGCATCCGGTAAAATTAAGTACCGAACATGCCATAACCAGACTTATAGCCATACATTTTATTCCAATCTGTTTTTTTCTCATTATATCCTCCAGATTACATTCTCATTACATCTTCTAAAATAGTATTTACATTTTCAGTAATATGCTTAGCCGCTCTTTTAACCTCGGCATCAGACCATTGCATTGCATAACTGTAAAAACAATGCTCAAACATATCTATATCACTATATCCACCGCCAAAAATCACTGTATCTTCCTGAGATATATTAAATACATGCTGTAAAAGGGCAATTGCCATTCCCTTTGTAACATATTCTCCGGTTATATACATTTGTTCAGGACTTGAAATGGAAACATGAGCCTTACCTGCCCATTTATTATAAAAATATTCATATGTTTCCCCATCAAATCCATCTCTGGCACAAATTGTTATTTTATTTACATCTCCGTTAAGCTCTTTAGTGTCTCTTATGTACTCCGGCTCAACTCCCATGTTTTTAAGATAATTAATAAAATCAATATCATGGGTGTTAGTCATTGCCCCCCGTTCATCTGAAAACAGCAGTTTAAAACGCCTTATAAATTTATCATTTTTTTCAATTTCAGACACAACTTCCATACATACTAACCTGTCAATAGGTGTCTTGCTAATCACCTTGTCCTGATAAATCACCACACCACCGTCATTACATATATAAACAATGTCATTTTTTACATTCCCAAATAAAGGCTTAACTGCATCATAATTTCTGCCTGTTGCCACGGCAAACTTGACACCATTGGCATTAAGTTCAGATATTAATTCAATTGTTCTATCATCAATTTTGTTCTTATTTTCATATAATAACGTATTCTCTAATCCGCAAACTATAAAATTAATCATTACTGCCTCCTGCTGAGTAATTTTATACATTATTTCTTTATAGACTTAACCTTTGATTTATTTCCATAAATCACCTGTCCTGACGCTTTTTTATAAGCAGCAACCTTATAATAATATGTTTTGCCGCCCTTTACTTTCTTATTGGTATATGTAAATCTCTTATTTCCATATACCTTACCTACCTGTACATATTCTCCTGTCTTTTTATTACTCCTGTATATTTTATATCCACCGGCTCCATCTATTCTCTTCCATGTTAGCTTAACACTGCTTCCTACTGATTTAATGGATGTAATGGAAACTCTTGAAGGTATCGGTATTGCATTAACAGCTTCTGAAACGGCACTTTTTACTTTTGTTCCGTTTACAGCCAGTCTATATGCCTTAACCTTATATGAATATTCTGTTCCTGTAGTAAGTCCACTGTCTGTATATGAAGATACCGGACTTTCTATTATTTTTTTCAATGTATACTGACCTTTAGAATTTCTTCTATAAACTATATATCCTGCAACCCCTTCTTCTTTCTGCCATGATAATTTAACAGAATTATAATTAGCTGAAGCTGCTTTAGCTACAGGTCTTTTAGGCTTTGCAACTGTAGTGGTACCACCTACTTTAACTGATACGGCACTCATACTTCCTGAGCCTAAAAATGCCCTTATTGTAACACTTCCTGCTTTAACACCTGTTACATTTCCTGAATTATTAACAGTTGCTATTGCCGGATTATCTGACATATAGTATATTGTTTCGCCTTTACTTACACTAACCGGTAATTTACATTTGCTTCCCACTGCTACACTATATTCGTCAGATAAACTTACATAGGTTGCTGCTAAATATCCCGAATAACTTTTACCGTTTTTTACAAGGGATACCTTATACCAGTAAGGATTACTAAGCCATGCTGTACCATAAGACACTTTTGTCATACAACCACCTGATACTGACACCTTATCTCCCTTAGATAAAGTAATTACCTTAGCTGAATTAGTTCCCGGTTTTTTTCTTAAGTTTACTGAAGCAATTGTTTCCCCTGACTTTGAGGAAGCTCCCAATCTTACTGTACTGTTTTCTCCCGGCATATTTTTAAAATACGGAATAACAAAGGTCTTTGCAAGAGAAGCTATTCCCAAATCATTGTATGCCTCTGAAGTATATGCTGCCTCTGATGCTGCACCGTAAACATTTGTCATGTACTGGTGAGTATATAATGCATACTTTGAACTTTTGTTTACATTAAATCGCTGATAATATGTAGTGTTCTGTCCACAATTTATGTACTTTTCACCTATATACGATGCACCACCTATAATGGATTTTCCCGGCTTAGTCCAAGGTCTGTTATAAGTTTTATCCTTTCTGTTACTTGCCCATGCCAATCCGTTTGCTATAGGATTAGCACTGGAATAAGCTCCTATATTGTAGAAATTATATATTCCGGTGTATGTCTTTGAATACTGACCTGATACACTTCCACTGGCTCCCATTCCTGCATATTTTGCGTTCTTTTTTGTTCCTACTTCCTGAAGGATTCTTGATGCAATATAATATGCACTTACATCAGCTTTTTTTGCAGCTTCTAATATCTTACTGGAAAAAAGTGTATTGCTTGCCTTATATTTTCCTGCTGTAGTTATGTAACCAATATTAGTTTTATACATAAAAGAACCATCTAATATGGCCTCAACACCTGCCTGGGTCTGAGTAGCACTATCATAGGACAACTGCTCAAACATATATATATGTTCAGCATCTAAAAAATTCCTTGGATCCATGAAATACGCAATGGCATTTTTTGAAGCCGAAACCCAGTTTCCTCCATCTTTAGGAATATATTTACCTGTTGATGCATTGTAATCTCCCGAAGCATTTGACTTAAGGAATTTACTGTAGGCATTTTCAATAAGACTTTTATTATCCTTGTATTCTTCTGAAACTGCCGTATCAAAATATATTCCTGTATTATAAGGTACAAATTTCCACTTTGGATATTTGCTATGTAATGCACGAAGGTACGGCTTATAGCTATCCGGAAATTTACTTATACTTTTTTCAAATGCCGTAGCTGCACTTACAGTTTCACTTTCCGCTTCAAAAGTCGTACACAAAGTAGCAACCATAGCAACTACCATGATTATGGAAATAACAATATTTAATAATCTATTCTTATGTACTCTCATAATACCTCTCTAACTGTCCTAACTAAAAGACACTTACTAGCGTCTTACTTTTACTCCCTTGGTTCCTCGTTTTCCAATTTTTAACTTTCTCAAATCCACCTGTTTTCCTTTATATTCTACCACTTCATTATCGCCTACATCAAGAAGGTAAACATTGGAAACATAATCATTTACATTAAGTTTTATACCTTTAACGCCTAATGTGGATTTTTTCATTTCAGGGACTTCCTTAATTGGAAATCTTAAGAATATGCCTTCCTCTGTCTGTATCACAAGAATTTCTCTTGTGTATCTAAGCTCAGTTTCCACAGGCACATCCACCATATTGTCCATCTGACCAAATTCCATCTGCTCGTAATCTAATGATTCAAAGTCATCTGAACCACCTGAAAGCATAACAGGCATTTCAAAGTCATCCGGTACCGCTTCTCTTTCTGATACTCTTGTAATCTTTACAGACACAAGCTCATCATCTTTTCCAAGTTTTGTGGCAGCCATTGTCTTTCTGTTAGTTTCAAATTCACTTCCATCTACTAACTTAATCATTCCAAGTTTTGTGGTAAATAATAGCTTTTTGTCTTTTATCATATTAGAGGACATTAAAGCAACAATGCTTTCTCCCTCACTGCTGTAATTTCCCAGATTGTCAATAGGTACACCTTTTTCCCTGACTTTTTTAGTTGGAATTTTTGCTACCTTAATCTGATGAACATTTCCATTATCCGTAAAAATACAAATCGTATCAGTGTTCATACAGTTAAAATAATATTTGTTATCTGTAGTTACTGACTCCCTGTTTCTGTCAAATGCTGCCGGATCAAGTAATTTGGCATAACCGAACTTGTCCTGAACAAAAACTACTTCCTGCTCTACAAAGGCATTTTCATCAAAAACAGCTTCCCTTCCATCTTCAATTAATGTACGTCTCTCAACGTCATATTCCTTCTTAATTTTTTGAAGATCCTTTTTGATAGTCTTAGTCATTACCTTTCTGCTACCAAGAATATCCTCATATTCACCGATTTTATTGACCAACTCTTCATATTCCTTCTGGAGAGCCATAATTTCAAGACCAATAAGTTTTGATAATCTAAGGTCTAAAATAGCCTGAGCCTGTCTTTCGGTAAAGCATAAATTTCCTGCAAGTATTTCAGATTCCGGATGCTTAAATTTAATCCCCTCTGTTTTTCCCGTAACAAGACATTCCTTAACCTGCTTCTGGCTTTGGCATCCTCTTATTATTTCTATTATTAAATCAATAATATTAGTTGCCTTTATAAGACCTTCCTTAATTTCCTTCTGCTCTAATGCCTTATTAAGTAATGTAGTATACTTTCTTGTAGCCAAATCATACTGGAAATCCACATTGTACTTTATAATGCTTCTAAGTCCCATTACTTCAGGTCTTCCATCGGCAATGGCTAGCATATTCACACCAAAGGTGTCCTCTAACTTAGTTTTTTTGTACAGCATGTTTTTTAATTTTTCAACATCTGCACCTTTTTTCAGTTCAAGGATAATTCTCATGCCGTTTTTGTCAGAGGCATTGGAAATATCCACTATATCCGTTGTCTTTTTTGTTTCAACTAAATCAATAACATCTGATATAAACTTGCTGATTCCTGTTCCAATCATGGTATATGGAATTTCCGTTACCACAAGTCTGTCTTTTTCCCTGCCTTTTCCTTTTTCATAAACAAGCTTTCCACGTAATTTTAATTTACCTACACCTGTTTTATAAATGTCTAAAAGGTCTGACTTATTAGCTACAATGCCCCCTGTTGGGAAATCAGGTCCCGGCATTATATTTAAAAGCTGTTCAGTGGTAATATCATTATTATCCATATAGGCAATAACTGCATCAATAACTTCCCCTAAATTATGGGTAGGAATGTTAGTTGCCATACCTACTGCAATACCCTCGGCACCATTTACCAAAAGGTTTGGAACTCTTACAGGTAAAACCACCGGTTCCTTCTCTGTTTCATCAAAGTTTGGCATAAAATCAACAACGTCTTTATCAAGGTCAGCTAAATACACATCCTGTGTAAACTTCTTTAGCTTTGCCTCTGTGTAACGCATTGCCGCAGCGCCGTCTCCTTCTATGGAGCCGAAATTACCATGACCGTCTACTAACGCCATGCCTTTTTTAAAATCCTGAGCCAAAACTACAAGAGTTTCGTATATGGAGCTGTCACCATGAGGATGATATTTCCCCATGGTATCACCTACTATACGTGCTGACTTTCTGTGAGGCTTATCATAATTTAACCCCAGCTCATCCATGGCATAAAGCACACGTCTTTGTACCGGCTTTAGTCCGTCTCTGGCATCCGGAAGGGCTCTTGCACAAATTACACTCATTGCATAATCAATGTAGCTTTTCTGCATTATTTCCGAATACTCTGTTTTTATTATCTGTTCAGCCATAATATCTCCTAAATATCCAATTCTGCATCAGTGGCATGGGTATAAATAAATTCACGTCTTGGTGCAACTTCACTTCCCATAAGCATACTTGTAATATCGCTTGCCATTTTTGCATCTTCTATTTCAACCTGTTTTAATATTCTCGTTTCAGGATTAAGTGTGGTATCCCAAAGCTGGTCTGCATCCATTTCACCTAAACCTTTATATCTTTGCAATGTAAATCCCTTATGATTCTTTCTGTATTTTTCCAATGCCTTGTCATCATATAAATATTCGCCTTCACCCTTTTTAGGCACTACCTTATAAAGAGGTGGTGTTGCCAGATAAACATGTCCGTGGGTAATAAGTTCCGGCATAAATCTATAGAAAAATGTAAGCAAAAGAGTATCAATATGTGCCCCGTCAACGTCGGCATCAGTCATAATGATAATCTTGTTAAATCTAAGCTTGTCTATGTCAAAATCATTTCCATAGCCTTCCGAAAATCCACAGCCAAAGGCATTTATCATAGTTTTAATTTCAGCATTTGCCAAAACCTTGTCCATTGTAGCCTTTTCAACGTTCAGGATTTTTCCTCTTATAGGCATAATTGCCTGAGTTCTTCTGTTTCTGGCACTTTTTGCAGAGCCTCCGGCGGAATCACCCTCCACTATAAATATTTCACATTCCTCCGGCTTTCTGCTTTCACAGTTAGATAATTTTCCGTTGCTGTCAATGGAGAACTTGCTTTTTGTTAAAAGATTTGTTTTGGTTCTCTCCTCTGCCTTTCTGATTTTGGCAGACTTTTCCGCACAGGAAATAACATTTTTCAAAGTTTCTAAATTCTTGTCAAAGAACAATGTAAGCTGTTCCCCTGTAATGTTTTTTGTAACCTTTTCTGCATCAGGATTGTCCAGCTTTGTTTTGGTCTGTCCTTCAAATCTAGGGTCAGGATGTTTTACTGCCACAACAGCCACCAAGCCGTTTCTTACATCAGCTCCCGTAAAATTATTATCCTTTTCCTTTAATATTCCCAGCTCCCTTGCATACTGATTAATAGTGGAAGTTAAAACTGACTTAAACCCTGTAATGTGAGTTCCACCTTCCTGAGTATAAATGTTATTACAAAATCCTGAGATATTCTCCGTAAATTCATTTATATACTGAAAAGCCACTTCTACCTCGATTCCGTCTGACTCTTTTTTGAAATAAATAATATCAGTAACCTTTTCCTTATCTTTATTCATGTCACTGATAAATGCCTTTATACCGTCAGCCTCGTGGAAAGTTACTGTTTCTTCTTCCCCTACCCTTTTGTTTTCAAAAACAATGGTAAGTTCCGGATTTAAGTATGCTGTTTCATGTAATCTGCTTTTTATGGCATCCGCCTTAAAATATATTTTTTCAAAAATTTCTCCGTCAGGGAAAAATCTTACAGTTGTTCCTGTGTCATTTTTTCTACAGGTTCCTACCTGCTTTAAATCGTAACTGATTTTTCCTTGTTCATAACGTTGGTTATATATTTTACCATCACGCTTTACATCTACCTCTAACCAAAGGGAAAGTGCATTAACTACTGATGAACCAACACCATGAAGTCCACCGGATATTTTGTAGTTTCCGTCTCCAAACTTACCTCCCGCATGAAGGGTGGTAAATACAACTTCTACCGCCGGTCTTCCTGTCTGCTCGTTTAAGTCAACAGGTATACCTCTTCCGTTGTCCACAATAGTTGCAGAGCCGTCTTTTTCCAATGTGACCTTTATTTCGGAACAATAGTCTGCTAAATGCTCATCTACCGAATTATCCACTATTTCATAAATAAGGTGGTTAAGTCCCTTTGTTCCAACACTTCCTATATACATTCCCGGTCTTTTTCTTACCGGATCTAATCCCTCTAAAACGGAAATACTATTTCCATCATAATTATTTGATGCCATGATTTCTCCTGTTTAAATTTATTTTTTTATGTCCTTCATGTTAAAAAATCCACTTCCAAAATGTTTTCTTAAAAGATAATCTTTATCCTCAAAGTGAGCAAAATCGTTTAATCTTTCAATGTGGAATGTACCCATTTTTTCATCATATAAAATATGTGAAATACTACAGTTCTCTATTTGTCTGCCAATAGTAAGCCAGTTTTTGTAATCTGCACCTATAATTCCTGTAATTAATGCTCTTAAAACCCCTCCATGGGTAACTACGCAAACATTCTTATAAGGCTCTTTTATTAAATCCTTCAATGCTTCAAAGGAACGCTCAAATACCATCCGGCAGTTTTCACCACCATCAGGGTATGGCATATCCTCTATCATCTTTGCCCGATTTTCAAGATAGTCTCCGTATTTTTCCTTCATTTCTTCATTAGACAATCCTGTCATTCCGCCGAAATCAGCTTCCTGCCATCTCTCATCAATAAATCTCGGCTTGTTCAGATGAGAATTAATAATATCAGCAGTTTCCTTAGCCCTAATAAGCTGACTTGAATAAACAGCATCTATATCATATTTTTCTAATCTTTTTCCAAGCAAATCTGCCTGCTCTCTTCCTTCCTTTGACAGCTCCACATCTACATTACAAAGCCTGCTATTCTGTCTTCCGTGTCTAATTAAATATATATTCATGTTACTGCCTCACATAATAAAATCAGTTTTTATGGTATCTTCTATAAATACATAATCATGCCTGGACCTAATTTCTCATTAGGTCTGGCTGTAAATCCACATTTTTTATAAAATTCTTCTCTGCCCTTTGCACACATTAAATCAAGCATAATTTCCGTGTCCTGAAATTTAATATCCTTTGCGAATTTAACCAGCCTGTCTATAATCATTCTTCCAACACCTTTTTTCTGGTATGATGGAATAACTATTAAATCCTGAATATAGCAGATAACAGCTCCGTCTCCCACTATTCTTCCCATTCCTACAGGCTTATGGTTATCATATGCCACAACTGTGATAAGACTATTATTTATGGCACATTGTGCCTGTTCATTGGATAATTTTTTCCAGCCTACTTCCTGTCTCAATTTTAAATATGTATCCAAATCCAATTCATTTTCTTTTAAAATCATCTTTTAATTATTATCCTCAGTTCCTGATAAAATTTATAAGTCTTAGTATCTTGAATCAACTGTATACTGAGCCCACTTTAACTTTTATATTCTACTATATCCCACACATTTCTTCAAGTTTTCCCGGAAAACTTCTGACTGTTAATATTTTTAATGCTAATTTTTCAAAAAATTAACTGTTATTGTAATTTATATAAAGCTAATAATATTAATGGGTGATTTTTATGAAAGATTTTATTAAGACAAATTTTGAATTAAT
This sequence comes from Eubacterium sp. AF15-50, assembly GCF_934835595.1. Lineage (NCBI taxonomy): Bacteria > Bacillati > Bacillota > Clostridia > Eubacteriales > Eubacteriaceae > Eubacterium > Eubacterium sp. AF15-50. The sequence goes on along the minus strand of NZ_CAKVZL010000023.1, from coordinate 842 downwards.
TTATAGAATAACATTTATTATTGTAAGTTTTATTGGGATAATTATACATTTTGATATAAATGATAAAAACTACAATACACACGAATTTAGTTTTTTTACCATTCAAAGTAATATATTCTGTCTCGTGGTTATGTGCCTTTTGCTTATTAAACATTTTTCAAAAAAAGATGAGCGTACAAGGCTTATGATGTATTTTAAGGGTATGGGGCTTTCCTGCATAATCTGCACTTTTTTAGTGTATCATTTTGCGGAATGCCGCGTTGTATATCCAATATATGTTAAAGGACTTTTCAGTATTCCGTTAGAAAGCCTTCTGGCTCATTACGTGTCCCCCCTTATGTATGTCCTTGACTGGATTTTATTCCAGCCTAAAGGATATTTTAAGTTTTACCATATTTTTACTTGGCTTGCCTTTCCTCTTTTTTATATTTTATGCTTTATAACAAGATGCTGCTGCAATGCCCCATCAGCATTTCTTTCGGTGCCTAAATATCCTTACTTTTTTCTTGACTATGAAACTATCGGTTACTTTAAATGCCTTTCCTATATATTGGTTTTAATGGGAATTTTGTTAGCCATAAATGCCTTTATTGTTGCTGCTGACTATCTTATGTACAGATTTTCCAACAAAAAATCCCATTAACTGTTATTTTGTGGTACACTTTTACTATCACTGATATTTAAAATAACATATAGGGAGGATATAAGAAATGTCAACTTTCATTAAAAATTTAAGGCATAAACTTTTGTTTGCAGCATTCATTATTTTATGTCTTGCTTCATTTAAGGGTGTGTCTGTATATGCAGATACCCTGCCAGAGGATTACACACCAATTATAACC
>NZ_CAKVZL010000022.1:0-27533 GCF_934835595.1 Eubacterium sp. AF15-50 | reverse complement strand
AAACACATCTGCAAATCTCACGTTATCTGACATGTACTTTTTGGTTGCTATATCTTTTTTTCTCATATAACACCCCCTTCTTTTAATATTTCGAGGTGTATACTATTAGTTTTTCTTAATCTTTTTATAGTATACACCGGATGTAAAAAAAATACAATAGTGAGCAATAAAATCCACTTTCGCCACTCGAATCATAATATTTATTTACATCTTACATTTACTATATTACATATATTTCGTTGTGTTGTCAAGTTGTATCTGTTCACTTATATATTTTTTGTACATTCATTCAAAAAGCTGTCATTAATGCACAAAAAACACTTTCTCAAAAATGATCTCTGCATAAACCTTCCATTCCAAATTATGTACATTTAATTTATCCGTAATATGTAAATATCACACCACTGGCACTGCCTTGTTCTGACCATGCTGTATTCCAGACTGTCATTTTCCACTTTGAATCCTTTTTCTTAAGCCAAACAAAATTTCCCATACTATGGTTTATATCAACATAATATACTTTTTATTGATTACTTCAATTTTATTCTTTATTCCAAGCAATCTTGTCATAAAATATTATACAGTAGCTTTTTTATCTTTTTTCAATCTAATATATATCATATACACAACCTGAACCGGCAAAATTAACATTATCATAATAAACCAGTCTTCTGACTGACCTGCGATTGACATATCTATTTTCCATAAATATGTAAAAAAGTAATAATAATCTACATTCGTTAAAAACTTCATCACACTGCACAAATCGTATCTGTGCCAACATACAATTCCTGCCGATACTTCCAGTATTCCAAATATTGCATACAAATACTTATTATATAAATATCTAATGGAATCTTTTCTATTAATCAAATATTCACCAATACAGATTATCAGAGAAATGACAATGGCAAACATAAGGCTTGCATTGTTAACTGAATAATGTAATTCATTACTAAAATAATTACAAATGACAATTATGGTCGTTTTTAGTACCAACGCAAATAATGCATAATTTATCTTATTCCCGCATGTGAATGTTATTAATAAAGCAACAATACTTCCTATACACATTCCTACTAACATTCCGGTAACTGAAAATAGCAATTCAAATCCTACGGCACTGCCAATTCCTATTCCTAAATAAATTGCAATAATAAAATTTATCAGACTATAACCTTTTTTTAATGGTGACAAAATCATAATTGTAACACCTAAAACTACTTCTAATATATTTATATTATAAAATACAGACTCATATTGAATAATTATATCTTCTAATTCCTTCACAGTATGCTCCTATCTAAATTAATTTCTATATTCATTCGTGACAAGCATAGTTACTTTTTTATATTTCAAATAGGCTTTTCACTCTTATTTATAACATTCGTATTTTTTCTCAATATATTAATAATTATTTTGATTATTAATACAATGAATAAAATAAGTATAGGTAGCCAAAATTTGTCATGACTATAATTTATATTCCACAATATAAACCATAAATCTTTTGTTGTATATGGAATTTCTAATGGATGTAATGTATTTGCAAAAACAGCTCCCACTATGAAAAATATTCCCAACCAAAAATGTTTATTTTTCTGCAAGTAGTTCCTTGCTTTTTCCTTGGTACTTATCACAATATAACTGATGACTGTTATATAGAGAGCCACCACAGCTTTAAAATACATGTTTCTGTTATCTGCATAAACATCCATAATATTAGTAGCAAAGGAAGAAAAATCAAAGTTAAACGCATATACTATTACTTCCATTATTTCATACATGGCAATGAATATTACTATTAAATTAGTAAAATCCTCTGTTTTATTATAAATAGTTAACATTACACTAACAACCAGTCCTAACACAATACCTATTATCATACTTGATATTTTGAGATTTGATACATAAGTTGTAATCATACATACCAATACTCCATAATAAGATGTTACAATAAATTCTTTAAATCTCCCTGGTATTATTTTCTGACTGATAAGTAACAATATACCCAACATTATTCTTAATAAGGTAACTACTATTTCTCCATGCATATCTTCATATAATTCAACCATAATTTTTATTTTCCTTTCATGCAATAGCTGTACCACCAATGTATACTTTGTGGTCGTCTATGACCTCCCATCCGTTACCTCTATCCGATTTTCTCTCGCATTCACATCTAAACGATATTTTATAAGAACCTTCCGGTGATTGCCCTCTTTTTACATACTTATAAATCTGTTTAAGCATCCTATTGACATTCACTTTTTACTCTAATTTTCTAAATTCATCTATTGTGATTTTTCCGTCATTGGAACATATTTCATACAATCTGAACCAATGGCACCACACATCAATGTCCGGGCCAAAATAAATACTTTCATACCGCTTTTGACTATTTGTAGCAATCATATCTCTTCCCATTTGTTCCACATAATAACCTTTTTTCTCACACATCTTTTTATAATAACCAGAATAACTTCTACCAATAAAAAAATCTGCATTATCACTTTCAGATACTGTAAATCCATCACTTACCCTCATCCAAACAGCAACTGTCTTTGGTAATTCATTTATTCCGTATCCATATTCACGTAGATAATGATAAATAATTACAGAATTTACACATATATATCCTAATAATATTGTAAAAATGACAACGATTGGTTTAATAACTTTTTTCACAAATAAATCCTCTCCCTTTGTAAAATTTAATAACTAATCTCTCCTGTCTACCTGAATCTCTAGTCTCTTTTATGTCCTATTTTTTATTTGTTTCCGACAGCTTGATTTTTATTATATAATACACTCATCTGGAAATTATCATACTTGTCATATGTATATTTTTTGTATCCTCCATCCCTGTATTTTACTTTCGGTTTGGTACCATTTAAAAAATTCATTCGCCTCATCCGCATTCAAATCCTTTATCTCTTTTGAAAGTGGTGGAATTAAAACTGAATAATTAAATTTCTTGTTCAAATATATATCCTCCAACTCAGTTTTTTGTTATTAAGTGAATTTGTAGGACAAGTACTGTTAACTATCAACTCATCTATTATTTTATTTGTATAATAATTAATTTGTTTTTCCACTTGTCACTCCTCCTACTTTTTTCATAATGTTTTATTTGACTTTATAAAACTGTTGCTTTATAACTCTCTTTACACTTGCCATTCTTCGTGTTTTTTGGATATTTTTATTCCATCGTATGAAATCTCCCTGTTAAAATTTACTCCATTACCTTAACATTGGATATCCGAAGAAATCCAGTAGGCATATTCCAACGCAACATACTTATTCCCCTTGGAATCCCTAAATACATGATTTTCCTCATCAATCAAATGTAGTTTATCCTTTTCCATAATGACTAAATATCCTAAAACATCGATATAGGCGTCTGTAACGCGATATTTTAAGTTCTCGTTATTAACATTGATTATGTATGCATCGTTCTGAACATATATTTCCCCATCCCGCATATAATATTGCGCGGAATCTTCATCACTTCTTATTCCCATTTTATCATAATGTCCCATAGCACAATAAATAAAAACCACCGCAAATATACTCAAAGAAATAAAGAATGTCTGAACTTTTACTTTCATTTTTCTTTTTTCATTCAAAAATATTTTTCATTTACATTTCCTCTCCAATAAGCATATTGGTATTCACAAAAAAATTTCTACAGAAGTATAAAAACAATATACTAATAATAAGAAACATTAACATTATAAATATATGTAATATTTTTTTGTCTGTACGGCTTTTAATATACGTATAAATCTTGTATGTAGAAAAAACCAAAAATACTGTTCCTGTTATAATCATTCCTATAATTGATATTATATATAATTTGTTACTAATAGAATTATAATTATATTTTATATAATCATACTTATTATTTTGTATTTTAGTCGCTAATTGAATTTTCAAGCCATCGGTAGCATATATATAAGAAAATACATTATATAGTATAATGATAATTCCCAAATATATTTTACTAATATTTTTTTTCATTACTGAATCGCCCTTCAGAGTTATATGCATTCGTAATACTCTTTTCTTGTATTCCGTTACTTATAAATAGAAACCTCTTATACAAACTACGGTCTTTTGTAGTATACAAGAGGTTTCCATTTTATACAAATTAAAATTTATAAGCAATAAATATATTAATTGACTTATTTAAATGGTATGGTAATTTTATTATCAAGACTTCTATTAGACCAAATGCCTGGTATTCCCGCAACAAATCCTCCTACAGAAAGAAATATTGAGTACCAATATATTTAGTATAAAATTTATGCTGGCTGATGATACTATTCCTACCATTTTGACACTAAAATGTGCAACATTAATTTTTTCAGCCCCCTTCCCCATATAGAAATTTTTTACAACACTCTTAACTTTAGTAAAAATCTTTGACGATATACTTACTACTTTTTTAAATATGCTATAAGTAATTCTTTTCAATTTGCCTTCAAAGCTTGTTCAGCATACTGCTTTGCTAATGTTTTTACAGTTGCCAAATATGGTTGAATTGCCATACATATCATATCTAATGGTACTGATACCACACATCTTGCTATTGTAAAGTAGCTGCTATAATCAACATTTATAATAGGATTGCTATTACAATAAAGATAAAGGTTATTATCTAAAATGCTTTGTATTTCTAGCATACATACATTATCTGCATTGATAAATCTTTCAACTATTGAGTCATAATAACGACTCTATAAATAATAGCCCCCTGTTTCTTCATCCCTGTAATAACTCCTATACGTTATATGATTTAATGCGTATGCAGTCTCATTTCCTTCATAACATACCGTATCTGTTATATTTCTCCACGCATCATATATAGCTATCTCTGCTCCTCTGAAATTCCAAAGATCTATAACGTTTCCATGAAAGTCCTTTTCATAATAGATTCTCACACTGCTTTTTCCGTTCTGCTTATTTATATAACTGTATTCATAACCGATGGCTTTCCTAGGCTGTCATAAAAGTACCAAACATCGTATGTCCTATTCGTTGCTTTGCAAGTAACAGTCTCCCTAACTAGTGTGCTATCATCCCACTCATAAGTAGTTGTAGCACCTGCCGTATCTTTATAACTCCTCATTTCCTCATTTCATTTTCATGAAACCTATATACCACCCTGTTGTCATCTTCCATTCTAATATTTCTTCACACATCATACATATAATTAACGATTTTTGCCTCTCTTGCGTGCAGGAATCCGATGACATCTCTCTGAAATTATTTTTCATAGCATATCTTCTGCTCACTTCTAATTCCTAAACCTAGGTCCTTAAATTCTACTCTCCAACCTCACAATGAATTTTTCTTTTACAAATCAATATCTATTTGTAACTTTATTTATAGTTTAGTTATATAAAACACACCAGCATAGCATATGTGGTATTTTTACTGTTACACAATAATAGAAAAACCGCTGATAGCTTATTGTAATGCTATCAGCAGTTTTATAATTAATCAAATATATTTAATTATTTTTTCTGTTCCGGATTTTACCTTGACCACTCTGTTATCTCATATCCTTTTTCTGTCTTTTTAGCTTGCAAATCAAGCCTATATTTTCTATCCTGTCCCTCGTTTTTCTCCTTAAGTCCCGTCACCACAACTTTGTATGAATTATCATCAGTTTTTATTTTCTTATACATTAAATTATATAATGTAAAGTCCTTGTCAAGGTTCTTTCTTAAATAAGATTGAACCGCTAAAATGCACTTATCTTTCTGTCTTTTAAACACAATGTTCCTTAATTCTGATGGAATTCTGTTATCATAACGTTGATATTCAGATTCATACATTAATTCTATCTCTGTGTCTGATATTCTCATTAAATAAGTAGCTCCATCATAGTCCGTTCCTTCATCAAATATATGTGCCTGAACCTCTTTTTTCTGAGCATCATAATCCGCTGGCATAACTGGTGCAGTAAGGCGTAAATATATTCTCTTACCTTCCGCAACGTAAACCAGACTGTTTCCGTATCCCTCTGAATCACAATTAATATATACCTTTCCTTTCGTCGTAGTTGCCACCCAGGAATTATATTTTGATAATTTCTTTTCTACATAATTTTTCAGTTTTTTAAACTCCGGATCAACATCCCCATACCCTTTCAACTCTTCTTCCGTGGTTTCTAATTCAGATTTAAAAGTTTGCGACTCTTTTGGGTTATTTGCCTGTTTTTTTTCTTTACATCCTACCATCAGAATACTTGCTCCTAGTAAAACGCATGTAACTATAATTATCATTTCTTTTGCTTTCATTTTTCTTTATTCCTTTGTTTATTCTCTTTTATTACCTAATTTATGCATATTACTTCGCCTTAACAAATTACAAATGATGATCTATCAGATAATTCTTCAATGGTTTACTCATATTCTTCCCTGTATTTTATGGCAAAATTCTCACCTTTTACTTATCTGTAGGATAACCTTTCATCCACAAAACGTCTTCCTTTTTCTCCTGTTTTTCTAAAAATGCTTTAAATACTTTCATTTTGCATATTGCGAATACTTCCGAATATGATATGTTATTTTAACCTTCATAATTTTGCTTTATTTTTTCTTTATGAATTTTACCTGAAGCAAATCCCGCTGTGCTCCATACCCATTTTCAAAGAAATTAATATTTCTTTCCTTTCCCCATTCTATGTTATTATAATAATTCGTCTCAACCAAATATGTATATAATTTAAATTTCGTTATGCCGTCAATATTTACTATACTGTAATAAAGTCCCTTTCCATTATCGTTTTCAATATCCTTTTGCTGATATACTAGCTGCAAATAATCATCTTTAATTTTTTTATTATTGTCATAATCATCAACTATATATATTTTTTCATTTTCCACATAGAAATGAGCCATACTTCTATTTTTAACATTTCCATCATTGGAATTAATTATAATATTATATATTAAACCATCCTTATATTCTCTCTCTTTGTGTATTTGTGCTGTTCCATCTGAATCAAAAAAACTTTCTTCTCCATCCATCACATATCTCATTTTTATTAAATATGTATTTCCATCTATCCAAAAATCTTTTGCATCGCTTTCCTTCATAGGTTCGCATTTTGTCCCCATTTCATCCACGCTGCTTTCCATTTCCGTTGTAGCCACAACACTTTCCTGTTCTGTAGTATTAATCTCATTTTCCTTAACACTACTCTCCTCAACTACACTCTCTGTAGCCTTTCCATTATCTGTGCCACAACCTGCAAGACAAACTAATGCTACAATTAAAATTATTATTTTTTCACCTTTTTTCATTTAAGCTTCCTCCACTATTTATATTTATAGGATACTCCAATTTTCTATATTCTGCAACTAGTATATATATCCTGTTTCCATTAAAAAGCATGGATATTATGGCAATGATTTCTATAACAGGCCGAAAAAAACTGCGCTACAACCCTGACAGGCCATTGCGCAGCAATTTGGTTCAATTCAATTTTGTTATTAAGTTGTTTCTAAAATCCGATGTACAACAACCGGTTTTTTCATAAATACATTTGTATATTAAAACTTTCAGTCTTTAACTTATTCTACAGTTTAATTTTTTTTGTTATTTCTTCATCATCTTCAGAAAAATATGTAACTTTAACAGTGTTATCATCTAAAAATTCAGCTGATTTTATTGCACTATTAGGTTCTGCCGTGTCACGCATATCCAATTTGACTTCCTTATAATAATTTGATTTATCAAACATATCCTGAATTATCATCTTTTTGTTTTCAAATCTAATTAATTTATTATTATACTCATCCCATGGAGTATAGTAAATTTCAGAAATCTTACTGTTTATAGTGTCAAAATATCTAACCTGATAAACAGAAGAGCCTGCCGAAACTCCAACCCTTACGACCTCATTGTCTAATTGTTCTACATTCGGTTCTCTGTATAACCCGGTTTCTTCATATACATTTTTACCTTCAGAATTAAGCAATGTATATTTATAAAGAACCTCCTCATTTTCTTTATACGTTTCCACTTCTACAAATTTATCTTCACTACCTTTTTCATAAGTTGTATCATTTTCAACTTGTTTGCTGCTACTGATATTTTTTGCTCCATAAGCAGCTATAATTACAACAACGATACATATAAAACATATTAATGCTTTTTTCACATTCTTACCTCCAATCCTAACTATTTATATTTATAAAACCTAAAATTATTAGAAGCGATCCCTTTAATTTTAATTTCTTTTAACTTACTAAAATCCCATGATGGCTCACTTCCCCTTGGATTCATCGATTTAGGACTATAATACAATAATGCCCCTTTAGTTATATCCTTCTTCTTACCCTTATAAATAGGAATAACTGCTTTTATTAATCTCTCATACCTTTTATTTTTAGGTTTCCTCTTTTTCAAATAATTCTTTGCTTTTAAATACTGCCTGTCTTTATAGAAATAACTTGAAAACTGATATGGCTGTTTAATAACTTTGGTAACTGTATTATAATTTTTAAAATCGTGCGTTTTATCTCTAACTCTATTCATAATAATATGAGCTATAGCCTTCCATGATTTTTTGCCTTCTCCTATTGCCTCTCCTGCAATTACAGCAACAAATAATTTTTGCACTTTTGTTAATTTATTTTTTTTCTTATTATTCTTATTGTTACTATTACTATCCTTTTCAATTTTTTTAATTGACTCCCATGCTTCTGCCGGCAAGTATTGCCCACTTTGTATCAAACTGGCTGTATGTCCACTCGGATCCACATAGTTAATTGGATTATTTGCACAATAAGCATATAAATTCCAACACTCTGCATTTTTTTCTGTTCCACGATATGTGTCCTGACTTAAGAATACTCCTTCATCCGGATTATAATAACGTGCATTTAAATAATACAGCCCTGTGAGTTCATCATAAATACCGCCTGTATAGCAAATTTCATTTTTAAAATCCGTTGCTATACGTTCTGCTGTCTCTCCAAAATCTGTATAATCATATGATTGAACACACGCACCGGTATTATCAGTTATGTTTGTAGTACTTCCCTGAACATCCTTAGCATAAAAATATTCATTCTGGTTACCACCACTATACCTAATGCCTACAATGATATTATCCTGGTTTCCTATTACATTCTGACTTATTTTCTTTCCACTATCATCTGTTGTATATAACAACAAACTTCCCTCATAGAAATAGCATGTAGTATTAGACTTCTTATTATCACCATCAATTACAATATCAGTCTTTGATATGCGTTGCCCATTACCGTTATATATGTTGTGCTGTTCACCAGTCTTTTTCCCATCTGTAGTAACTTCTACATCCGTTAGCTGATTTTCAACATCATATGTATACTTTGTGATCGTCTTTGACTTTCCGTCTGTTACTTCTATCTGATTTCCTCTCGCATCATATTTGTATGAACCTGTATAAGTCTTCGTTGTTATTCCATCTGTTATAATTTCTGTCTTTCCAGACAACTGATTCAACCTGTTGTAGGAATAGTAATTATATGTTGCCTCATCAAAAGTTTTGTCCGTTGCTACCGTATCTTTTTTGATGATTTTTTCATAAGTTCTATTTCCCACACTGTCATATGAATATGAAGACGTTATTGTTTTGTATGTAAGTTTATTATTTTTTACCGATTCTACCAGCTGATTTAATTTGTTATAAGTATAAGTCACATCCTCATCTTTTAGATTGTTGCTGTAATTATACTTTTCGTGCTTATACGTGATGTTCGAATTCTTATCATATTCATAATCATACTGTTCAAGAATTAAATCTTTATTGGTACTGTTATAGTACTTCATTGAAAGCACTCTGTCAAATACATCATAACTATAATCACGTTCCACATAATCTGAATCCTTGTTTAAGAAATTTTGAAAATCCTTAATACAAGATATTTTTCCATCACTATAATATTCATATTTTCTTATAGCTGCCGCATCGTCACCTGATAACAGTCCATCAATTTCTGTTATCCATTTATCCTTATTATACTTAAAAGCTATTCCCTTAAGTTCATCCCCTGTTGTATTCGGATAATATATTTTTGCTATATTATCATCTATGTTATACACATATTTGAGCTTTGCATTTTCAACTTCACTGTCAGATGGTTTACTTGTTGCATTGATTTCCGCAACAGATATATTGCGTCCATAAGCATCATACTCATAAAACGTATATCTATACGGTGTACCGTTTTTATTATCTATTGCCTCAATTATGTTTCCTTCTCCATCATAGATATATTCTGTTGAATTTATCTCATTTCCGTTTGCATCAAATGCAGATTTCTTAACATTGTTTCCATAAACATCATATGTAAATGTCAGATATGAACCATCACTATAAGCTTCCTTTATTTTCTGTCCGTTAACGTCATATTCATATGTTGTTTCAATACTTCCACTACTAGTTTCATCCTTTATGGATAATACCTGTTCTGTACCGTTTGTTGTTGTTTTTGAAACACTTCCCAGCGCATCTGTTACCGTATCAACAACTGATTTTATATTTCCTTTTGAATCTTTTTCTATATTATCATAGCTGTATTGATTACTTGTTCCGACAGCAGTCGTCACTTTAGTAACCCTTCCCTGCTCATCATACTCATAACATGTACTGTTTCCATTAGCATCAGTCGATTTTATCAGCATTCCCGCTGCATCATATTCATTTGATGTAACAATTGAATTTTCTCCCACTTTGAATGTATCACCTGCTACCTCCGGATTAATAATTGTGTCCGTCTGATTGCCATATGCATCATAAGTATTGACAGATAATTTTCCTTCTGCAATTCCGTTCGCATCTGTTTCATTCATTCCACCCGTATAAGTAGTAAAAATTCTTCCATCGTTATCATAAGTGTAATCCACATACAAACCATTGTTTAATTCTCTAACGGTTCTTCCCAAACTGTCTGTATATGTCTTACCTACAACTTCATCACTTGTATTGGTAATAGTAGTTACAGTAGCATTCTTTACAGTCATCATGCCTTTACCTGTATTGATAGAAACACTTCCATAACTGTATGCCGTTCTTGTTACTTTTTCATCACTTCCTACAATTAATTTTGTCTCAATAACACGATTCATTGAATCATATGTATATTCAGTTATTCGTCCCTCTTCATCAACCGACTTTATCTTGCTTCCATTTTTATCATAACCATTTTCTGTATTTTTTGTAGTTTTCTTACCATTTACCTGAGCTGTTTCAGTTGTTTTTATAACTCTGAGAAATTCATCGTATTTATAAGAAGTAGTAATATTATTTGTTTTGTCTGTCTCTGTTATGACATTTCCTACTTCATCATAAGTATAGATGTTTTCCTCATTAACAGTTCCTTCAGAGGATGACTCGGACAGTTCATCACCATCAGCATTGTACTGTGTATCATCGCTATATGCTTCAAGACCATATTTTTCGGCATTATCTGACTCTACGTCTTCCACAATAATCTCATTGCTTGTATCAACCGTTCCATCTGCATTATATCTATAATTTGTTATTGTATTGGTAACCTTATCAATTAATTTTACCGTATTTCCCTGATCATCATATTGATACACTTCATGAGAGCTGATAATTCCATTTGCATTTTTTTCAATCATCTCTGTTGGAAGATTAATTACACTATCAGCTCTTCCTTTACTGTAATCATATGAATATTTTGTAATGCTTCCATCTGCATCCACCTGCTCTGTTACATTTCCATGGGAATCATATACAGTTTTATCAGATTTACCTGATGTTTTTTTGACAACAGTATCCCCTTCAAGTGCATAGTAAGAAGTCCTATCTGTCGATTCGGTGAGCAGTGTCTTATTGTTTTTATCATCATACTTATATTCTGATTTATTTCCTGATGCATCTGTTTTAACAGTAATTTTTCCCTGTTCATCGAAAACATAGCTTTCACTATACAACTCAGTTTCCACCTGTTTCTTTTTCACTGTAGTTGTTACACTTTTATTTGCTTTATCTTCAATGCGGTTGAATTCCATATTATCTCCATTTGGATAAACAAATTTATCCATGGAGTCACCAACGTATTCAACACAATAATTGTTTCCCTCAGCATCACTTATAACACTTACGTTTCCATTTTTATATGAATAATTGTAATCTATCTTTCCACCCTTTGTTCCTACAAAAGTTGCTCTCACCAAATAACCGTTTTCGTAACTGTATTGATAACCATATTCGCTATCTGTTCCTTTCGCAGCTGTTATATTGCTTATAAATCCTTCCTTATTGTAGGAATACTCTGCCTTCTGACCACTGCTTGTTACTACTTCCGCAATTTTTCCATTTTTCTCATTATACCTGATATACACAAACGTATCATTATTTTCTTCGATTAATATCAATCTTCCACAGTCATCAAATCTATAAACTTCACCTTCTTTTTCTGTGATTTTATAATAAACATCTAATTCTAAGTTTGTATTGCTTATAACATTTCCATTTGTGTCTTTCTTTTCTATGGTTTTATACAAGATATCATCGTCTGTCTCTAAACTTAATTCTGAATTCTCAACACATTTATATGTATCTCCTTCTTTCACAAATGTGTATATTGATTTTGTATCGTCTGAATAGTAGATTTTATCATCTGTTTCAGATACATACATATCATATGCATCACTCCAACCATAACCAAATGAAGAAACTACCTGAGCTTTCGAATTATACACTCTGGAGATATTAATTGGTATTTGTGGTGCCGGAAGTGTAATGTCATTTTGCTCATATATAAAATTTCCTTTTGAAAGTTCCACATATCCCGTACCGTTTGGAGTTGAAACTGATTCATATTCGTATAGACTATTATTTCCCAATCTATCTGAAATTGTCTTTGCGGATAAAGTTGTTGAACTAATTTCTTCCGAAAAAGCACTATTCTGTGTCTGCTTTTCTTTTATTGCCCTGATTTTATAGTAATATATTGTATTTTCATTTCCAGATACCTTAATTGCTCCCTTTGAGGATACTGTTTTTATCAGGGTATCATCATCCGGTATAAAAAGGGGAGTTGTTCCTCTATATACCTGATACTTAATACTATCATTAAATTTACCACTTTTTGTAGAAAATCTTAAAACGGTATTTCCACCAATCTGCTCTACAGCATAAACATCAGTTGGAGCATAATCCTCCAATGCCTGTTCTGTTTTTTCATAATAGTAATTATATGAAACATCGTCAGACACATTTCCTGCTTTATCAATAGCACGTACTTTTATATTATACTTGCCATCATTATTAAAATCTTTTTCTTGTAGTCTCGCCTCACCATTTGCCTCGTAACCTAATGTCTGATATTTTCCATCATCAATTTTAACCTGAATTTCTGATAAATTGTCATCTTCAAAATCACTCCATTTAATCACTGGCAAATCACTGCTTGAATTGAAAAATCCTGTTTTGGGAGTTATTTTCACAGTTCCCTTTGTAGGGTTTGTTATATCTCTATAATATAAGCACTCTTCTTCTGTGTCATTACCTGCTTTATCAGTTGCTGATATTGCAATGGAATTTCCCCCTTCTTCAATATTCTCTATTGTTACTGTTCCTTTATTTTCCAATAACGTCTGACTCTTGCCATTAACGGTGAGTCTATAATCCTTTAATGTTCCATCGTTAATGCTATATTCTAATTGTGGCATATCGGGACTGTTATCATATTTATCTTCATCCGTATCCGGAATCACCTTCATATCTATTTCAGGAGCGTCATCATCATAATAATATGTAAACTTCTTTTCACTGCTTACATTTCCTGCTCTATCTGTTGCTCTTACAGCTATTGTATTAACCTTTTCTGATTCTAAATCACCAATTGTAGCATTGCCTGTATTGCTATCTGCTAATGCCGCATAGTTTCCATTATTAACCTTTACCTGAATTGACAAAAGATTCTTTTCAGTAACATTCCATGTTATCTTAGGCAATTTATTACTATATGAAGAAGCAGACGTAGATGGTGTTATCGTTACCGAATTCAGTACAGGTGCCGTTCTATCGATTACAAAACCTATTGCTTTTTCCGGCGATTTTATTCCTCCTTTATCTACCCCTCTTACATAGAGATAATAATGCCCCTCTTTCCAACCTGAACTTGCATCTATTGTCTTTGTTCCGCTTGAAGTTGTACCTAATTTTGTTGAATCTGAATATGCAATATAATCTGTTGTTGCTGAATGTGTAGATTCATCATAGTTTTTAACTTTGTACTGAACATAATCCAGCGCCTTTGATGTTATGCCACTCCATGAAACCTGCAGCTTTTCTCCTGACTTTATGTGCACTTTTGTGAGGCTAACGTTTTCCGGCTTTGTTGGTCCGTCATAATATACTACTTCCATTTTTGGCATTTTTGATGTTGAAGCAGTTCTTGAGCCATAGAATTTTACATATGAGGAAGCTGATTCTTTTTCTGCTTTAAATACCAGTCCATAATTTTTATTTCCACTTCCTGAACCCTTTGCAACATTTCTTGCCCATGTTGTCATATTTAAAGTTTTCTTTGCATCAGCAGTTCCACTGGATGTAAATGTTGCCAGTGAATCACCTGTACCCCCCGGCTGATTATTCCATGTAATATTTCTGCACGCAAATTCATTCTTTACCGGTTCAACATTAATTTTTACGCCCTTTGTGTTTGCTCCATTCTCATACAATATCAGTTTTGCACTTTCCACATATTTTCCGCGTACAGTGCTTTTTAAATCAAGTGCTCTCATGTATGTTCTAAACAATCCCTGACTTCCTTTTCCAACAGAGAAAGCTTTAACACCACTTGCATAATAATTAACATCAGGATTTGCCTTTAAAATATAAGCCTCACCTAATTCACCGGTTCCTTCCCATGTGACTGACGGATCAATTGTAACAGGATACTTTCTGTCAGTTGAAGTCAAATAGTCATTATCTACAACTATTTTTAATATATATGCATTTATTCCCTTTGTTTCAGAGACGGACTTCTCTAATTCATAATGTACATCTTCACTGTATGCTTTTCCCGTACTATCATTCATTGACGGTGCCGGAATTCCCGCAACAATGCTGTCTTTTTCCTTGTCAATAAATGAAATCCCACCACCTACAGCATCAAGACGTACCTCAAGATTTTCAGTACATATTTTATATAAAAATTCATTATTATCAGGAATTTCATTAAGTATAATGTCTTCTTTCATTCCATGCTCTAACGAATGATATGCTATTTTTGTATCATTCCCGGTGTTTTCATATACTGCCTTTATGCTTTTTTCTTCCTTCTTTCCAGTTACGGCATCCTCAATTTTTTCAGTTTCTAATGATACCTTATCGGTTTTAGTTTCTACATAATCATCCGAATTCTCCCCGGCATCCAACGGTACAAATGATATTCTGTAGTCATCCTGTGTAAGAAGAACCGGGCTTTCCTCCCCGATTGTTTCCGGCAAATATTGTTTTGTATCTCCGGACTTATTTACATATTTGTATTTTTTTGAATTTTTTACGGAAATATTTTTTGCCAAAGATATGATTTTCTTATCCTGTGATTCAGCGGCAACCAACTCTGAATTATATTTTTTTAATTTTCCATCCTCTTCAAAGCGTATGTTGTCTGAATAATATACTGTTTTTTTCATTCCGTTGCTCATAAGGTACGTGTTTGAATTTTCATCTCTCATACTCTTTATTTCCTTAATTACAACAGGCTTTTCTCTACCTTCATCATCAATGCTCTTGTCATCATTTTCAATTATTTCCTGTTTATCTGACATTAAAGCATTTTTCTTTGTGATTTCCGACTCTAATTGCACTGCTGAAACATTAACGCTCGTTACGCACAATGCCATTGCCATTACTGCCGAAATCATTTTACCATAAATGTTCCTTCTCATAACTTATCCTCCACTTTTGTTCACCACCTCAATTTTTTCCCTATAATTGAAGTTTCATTAATAGTAACCGTTTTCCACCCAACCTATTTATATTAAAAGTCATAGACACCACAATGTTTTGTGTTCTATGCCTGTTTGAATTAATGAAAAAGGGGAGACCTTGTCTGTTTGACATGGGTTTCATTTAAAAGAATGGGGTTCTTAGATGTGACATTCATAACTGATTATAATTAATATAATCATAACCCGAATCCCCCTTTTTCATCTGTTCTTCACCATACATTTGTCCCCCAAATGAAAATATAATTTGTATAAAATTTTCATCTACATTTTATTATTGGGATTTTAATATTTCAATAGGACTTGCGCAAACGTACCCGTTTTTTGCGTAAGTGTAGCTTTTTTGTGATTTTATTCGCTATTTTTTTCATAAATTTGTGTCTCTTATTGTCGTTATTTCAGTTTTTTATCAGATTTTATTACCAATCCATGCAAATAAAAAAGGCAGGTAAAAACCTACCTAACACATACCTATTATTAATTTTTAAGATTTTCCGCTGGATTTTTAACATTTTAATCTACTTTCGAAATTATTTTTTTACCTATTTACAGGATATATTCCTTTTTCTTTCCAAATATTTTCTCTTCATTTCAGCATAACGCCTGCTACTTACATAGGCTGTGGTTCCATCTGTAAATTCAGCTTCACTGCTACTAAATCTTTTTACTTTATCCATATTAACCAAGTAGCATTTGTGACTTCTAAAAAATCCTACATTTTCTAACTCTTCCTCATATTGTGATATTTTTCCACTACATTTTAATTCACCATTAAATGTATGTACAATCAGTTTTCTTGCTTCTGTTTCTATGTAGAAAATATCACATATCCTGATATTTATGTTTCCTTTACCCAGTTCATTAAATGATAGAGTTTTATTTGTTTCAAGTCTGACATCAGCTGAAGTTAAGGCTTCCTTTAATTCAGCTTCCATATTATCTTTGTTAATATATCTAAATGCATCAACAAAATATCCCTTGTTGCTGATTTCCATATGAGTTGTAAAAATTATTGTAATAAATTCCTGTTTAATGCCTTTGTATTCTTTAATTGTTTCAAATCCATCTTTTCCCGGCATTTCAATATCCACCAGCACAAAGTCGAAATTACCTTTTCGTTCCAGAAAACTATCTCCGGATTCAAACTCTTCAATGTTTATGTCCACACCTGCGTAATGATTTTGAACTAACTTGTGTGCCATATTTCTCCATAACTTTTCATCATCTATAATTGCTATGTTCATAAACCAATCTCCTCGGAAATATTCTTTAATAATATTGTTACACTAAATATGTTTCCTTTCGCATCAATATCCATTATTCCATCATATTTATCAACGCTGTCCCTTACATTTTGTAATCCCCAGCCATGCAAATCCTTATCTGCCTTACTTGTTGAAATCTGACCATTTTTAATTTCAACCTTGCCACTAAAACAATTGCTAACTTTTACAATTATATCTTCTTTGTCGTAGGAAATTTCTATATCCACTTGCTTCTTAGATTCTTTTTTAGCTGCATCAAATGCATTGCTTAACAGGTTCGAAAACACCGTACACAAATCATATGCATCTATGTTACAATTATTGGGCATATGACCACATATATTAAAATCAATGTTTAACTCTACAGCATCACTGTAAAACCTGTTAAGCACTGCATCGACTATACTATTATTAACAGATACATTACTTCTAAGTTCATCCACTTTTGACAGTATTGCATCGCAATACTCCTTATATTTTTGACTATCAGTTTCCGACAATCTCTCCAAAACACATATATGATTTTTTAAATCATGCCGAAATTTTTTCGTTTTCTCCTCACGTTTTTCTAAATACTCATAATGTGCATTTTGTTCATTAAGATATTTATGTACTATTTCTTCCTTTTGCCTATATATGTCCCTTGATACCATTAATAAAATTACTGCCCCCAACTGAATCAGTATTCCTAATGCTACTAAAGTAAAAGTTACACCATAAAGTACTTTGTTTTTATATGCCATCTTATCCAGTGTAACTGTAGCCATTATCATTAATGCGAATGCATCTACAAAAGTTAAAATTGTATATAACACCAAAAATCCCAAATGAATCTTCTTTATCCCATCAATATTTTTTCGTTTAAGTAAAATTGCTACAACATATATAAACACAAACACAATACCTGATTGTATTATATACGTAAGCATTCCCTCTTTATAATTTAATAACGTGCATATAATATTAATTACAACTTCTACTATTGATGATATAAGCGAAACAATTAAAAATAACCACACTGATATAAAAATAATATTAATTATTTTTTCTTTGAAACATAATGCTACAGCACATGCAATGGTTATTAATATTACTCCCCCTTCAAAAAAGACATTAGATTCTATGCATTTACACACTGAACAAACTGCCACCAATGCAGTTGCCAGTATATATTTATATGTATTATCCCTCTTATTAAGAGCTAGATAATAATCACAAATTAAAACAATACAAAAAACGAATAGCCAGTCTGTGACTATTGAAACCAGAAGTTGCATCTCTTATCCTCCACATAAATATCAATATATATAATATATCAGATATTTATACTTTGGACTATACCTTAAAACCAATAAGATACGAATCTTCTGAAATAATCGAACACCCTTCTGTCCTTTCCGTATATACTAATTGTATTGTCCGGACAAGTACTAAATTACACCCTTTTTTTCACATTTCAATAGGTCTTGCGCAACCGTACCCGTTTTTTGCGCAAGTGCAGCTTTTTGGGGGTCAAATATTTCATTTTTTCATGTTTTTTCTTTTCTTTAATTCTTCCTTTTTCTAATTTTTGAGCTTAAAATGACATCAAAAAAAGAACCCCCGGCAACATATTCTTGTGCCACTAAAGGTTCTTTTTCTAATTATTAATATTTTTTATGATTATTATTTATTCAGATATTTCATCCGTTTTATCATTCAAGGTTACATCTTGGTTGTCATCCGAAGCTCCATCCGGCTCATCACACTTACGGTAAATTTCCATAAATTCCTTACCTGTGATAGTTTCCTTATTATAGAGAAATTCAGCTATCTTATCCAGCTTGTCTCTGTTATCCCTAAGAAGCTGCTTTGCCTCCTCATATTTTTCCTTAAGAAGTATCTTAACCTCTTCCTCTATTTCAGTTGCCGTCTTATCACTGCAGTTTAACTGTGCACGTCTTCCCAGATATGGGTCTTCCACACGCTCTAAACTCATCAGTCCAAATTTCTCTGACATACCGTACTGTGCAACCATGGAACGGGCAATGTTAGTTGCCTTTTCCATATCATTTGAAGCCCCCGTAGTAACTGAATCAAATACTATCTCCTCTGAAGCCCTTCCTGCTAGTAAGGTAACAAGTTCTGCATTTAATTCATCCTGTGACATAAGGTATTTTTCCTTTTCAGGTGCCTGAATAACATATCCCAACGAGCCCATGGTTCTTGGAACAATAGTAATTTTCTGTACCGGCTCTGCATCCTTTTGAATAGCTGCCACAAGAGCATGTCCTACCTCATGGTATGCAACAATCTTCTTTTCTTCCTTGCTTAAGATTCTGTCCTTCTTTTCTTTTCCGGCAATAACCACTTCCACGGCTTCCATTAAATCTGCCTGGGAAATAGCCTTTCTGCCACATTTTACTGCATTAATGGCAGCTTCATTTACCATATTGGCAAGGTCTGAACCTACAGCACCACTGGTTATATTGGCAATAGCCTCCAAATCAACTGTTTCATCCAATTTAACATCCTTTGAATGAACCTTTAATGTCTCAACCCTGCCTTTGAAATCCGGTGCGTCCACTATAACACGTCTGTCAAAACGTCCCGGTCTTAGCAACGCCGGATCAAGAACTTCCGGTCTGTTAGTTGCCGCTAAAATCAATATTCCCTTTGATGTGTCAAATCCATCCATTTCCGCTAAAAGTGCGTTTAAGGTCTGTTCTCTTTCGTCATTGCCTCCGCCGTATCTTGAATCACGGCTCTTACCTATAGAATCAATTTCATCAATAAATACGATACATGGTGCGTTTTCTTCTGCCTGCTTAAACAAATCTCTTACTCTTGAGGCACCTACACCTACAAACATTTCCACGAAATCTGAACCTGATAATGAGAAGAATGGCACATTTGCCTCTCCTGCCACTGCCTTTGCCAGAAGGGTTTTACCTGTTCCCGGAGGGCCTACTAAAAGTGCTCCCTTAGGAAGTTTCGCACCTATTGCCGTATATTTTCCCGGATTATGAAGGAAATCAACCAATTCCACAACTGATTCCTTTGCTTCTTCCTGTCCTGCCACATCCTTAAATGTGACACCTGTTTTCTTTTGAATATATACCTTGGCATTTGACTTTCCTACACCGAACACACCGCCCGGTCCGCCTTTTCCACCGGATACCCTTCGCATAACAAACATCAGTAATGCCCAGAATAATATCAGTGGAACAACATATTCCAGTAATATAATGATAATACCATTGCTTGCACTGGTACTTTCCGCTTTGAATTCTACATCGGTATATTTATTTTTCAATTCACTTATTAAATCCGGATCATTAACTGCTGTCGTCCAGAAAGTTTTCTTTATGAGTCCATTTTGCAGATTTTTGGTTTCAATGTAAATCTTTCCGGATTCAAAAAGAACGCTTTCAACCTTGTCATTATCCAACAATTTAACAAACTGGCTATAGGTTATTTCTTCCTTTGATGCCGAACTTAAAACTGATGAAAACAACGATGTTAAAAGCAATGCACCTATTACGGCAACCACAACGCTGATAATCATACTTTTTTTCTGATTGTTATCATCGTTCCTGTTTGGATTATTTCTGTTAGTATTTCTATTTTGATTATTATCCATTGTTTTTCCTTTCATTTAGATTCCTTATAGTAAAATACTATATCACATTGTTAAAAAATAATGTGAAATTTTATTGAATATTTCATTAAAATTTTAGAATATTGATATTTTTTTTATTTTTTTCTAGAAATAAAATATTTATTGTAGTACACTAGTAAGGTGTTTTTAAAATATGTTTAGTATACTCAGGGAGGAAAATCACATGGCAGTGAAATATGTATTCGTAACAGGCGGTGTTGTTTCCGGTCTTGGAAAAGGTATTACAGCCGCTTCATTGGGAAGACTTCTGAAAGCTCGTGGCTATAAGGTTACAATGCAGAAGTTTGACCCATATATTAACATTGATCCCGGTACCATGAATCCGATACAGCACGGCGAGGTTTTTGTAACAGACGATGGTGCTGAAACAGATTTGGACCTTGGACATTATGAAAGATTTATTGATGAAAGTTTAACAAAAAATTCTAACGTAACTACCGGTAAAGTTTATTGGTCAGTTCTCGAAAAAGAGAGACGTGGTGACTTTGGCGGAGGAACAGTTCAGGTTATCCCCCACATTACCAATGAAATTAAAAGTCGTTTCCACAGAAGTCTCAGCGAAGAAACTGAAATAGCTATTATTGAAGTAGGCGGAACCGTAGGCGATATTGAGTCTCAGCCATATATTGAGGCTATCAGACAGTTCCAGCATGATGTAGGACATGAGAATTGTATCCTTATTCATGTTGCTCTTATGGTTTATCTTCCTGCTTCTGAAGAAATGAAGACCAAACCTATTCAGATGAGCGTTAAGGAATTACAGAGACTTGGTATTCAGCCTGACATAGTTGTATGTCGTACTGAATATGAAATTGATGATAATTTAAAGGATAAAATCAGTTTGTTCTGTAACGTTCCTGCCAGCCATGTTGTTCAAAACCTTACACTGGATTTGCTTTATGAAGCACCTCTTGCCATGGAAAAAGAACATTTGGCAGAAATCGTTTGTCAGAGTCTTAACTTAGATTGCCCTGAACCTGACCTTGAAGATTGGAAGGCAATGGTTGAGGCTGCTAAAAATCCTACACAGGAAGTTACTGTTGCTCTTGTTGGAAAATATATTGCTTTGCATGATGCCTATATCAGCGTAGTTGAATCTTTAAAGCATGCAGGCTACAACAGCAGAACTACCGTAAATATCAAATGGGTGGATTCTGAAGAGGTTACTAATGAAAATGCCCCTGAAATCTTTAGTGATGTTTCAGGTATTCTTGTTCCCGGTGGTTTTGGCAGTCGTGGAATTGATGGTAAAATCGCAGCTATTAAGTATGCAAGGGAAAACAATATTCCATTCCTTGGTCTTTGTCTTGGAATGCAGTTATCTATAGTTGAATTTGCCCGTGATGTAGTTGGTTTCCGTGATGCCCATAGTATTGAGCTTGACCCATCCACTACTCATCCTGTTATAAGCCTTATGCCTGACCAGGAAGGGGTTACAGATATTGGTGGTACATTAAGACTTGGTTCTTATCCTTGTGTCCTTGACAAAGAAAGTAAAGCTTATAAGCTTTATGGCACTGAGTTAATTAATGAACGTCATCGTCACCGTTATGAAGTAAATAATGATTACAGAAGAAATCTTACTGAAAACGGCATGAAACTTTCAGGTATCTCACCTGACGGCAGAATTATAGAGATGATTGAAATTCCTTCACATCCGTTCTTCATTGCCACTCAGGCACATCCTGAATTAAAGAGTCGTCCTAACAGACCACATCCTTTGTTTGTTGGATTTGTTGACGCAGCCATTAAAGCTAAAAAATAAAAAATTCATATATTTTAATACTATAAAAGCGGGTATCAAAACCCGCTTTTTTCTAACTAAAATATTTCATTTTCCGTTGTTGTTTCTTCTGCCGCATCATCGTCACTATAATTGTACAATTCATCGTCAAGGATATCTTCACCATCATCTAATAAATCATTACCCTTCGCCTGAGCGTTCATTGCCGTAATTAACAATGTAGTTATATCTGCTGCATTTTTTGGAATCATATCATCCACAGATGTTTTTCCTTCCTTGATTTTCATATCAACACTTACGTTAATATCTTCATTATCAATTTTCATATCACCTGTTGAAACATTAAATATTCCACTTCTGCTTCCGGCTTTTCCTGTAACTCTTGCCTTTGCTACCAAATTGGCATTTGACTTCTTTATGGTGTCAACAAAATCTGATTTGTTTTCTTTAATTTTATCTGCCATATCTGATGTGGAACCCACACTATCCTGTAACTCCTTGTATGAAGATGCAACTTTGCTGTCCTCACCATACACCTTTGTTACCAAATCAGTACATGTTTTCAATGTATCCTGTAAATCGTTTTTCACAAAATTAATTAACATATCCACCGCTTTATCTGCGTTATCACCATTTACCGTCAGTGTGTAATTATCACCATCTTTTCCCTGAAGGTCTTTAAAATTATTTTCTATTTTAGTCCATACAGACTGTATTTCCTTAAGTGAATCCTTATCTAATGTTTTAGTATCCGGTAATTCCTGACCTAATGCCTCTGCTAACTGCTTATAATCCAATGAAATGCTTTGTGTAACTCCTATCTGTGCCAAAACTGATTCCAGACTTGTAGCTGTTTCTTCGTTAATTGTCTTTATAAACTCTAAAAGTGGTGCTGTTTCTAAATATAACTTTGTTCCATCTACGGCAAAAGTTGTAAGCTTCTGATAATCAGTATCTTTTCCTGCCTTAACATCAAATCTCACTGCCATTTTATCCTTAGCTTCAGCCTTTACATACATCTTAAGTGCCATGGAAAACTTACCATTATCATCTAAAACCCTGTCTAAATCTTCGGTATCTTCTAATTTTCCTGTGGCTTTAATTTCCACCGTAGCCTCGCCTTTTGTAATCTGTGAGATTTCCTTTACTTCCTTAAAAAATGTGCTGTCATCCTTTCCACATCCCGTTAATAATGACATAACCATAACTAATGACAGTACAACTGATAATAATTTTTTACTCATAATCCTCTCCTATTTTTCATCACTTTATTATGTTTTTTGTTACTTATAAGATAATAATATAGCCGTGCAACAACAATTGCACGGCTATATTATTTACTCATCGGTGCGACAGGATTCGAACCTGCGACCTCTGCGTCCCGAACGCAGCGCTCTACCAAGCTGAGCCACGCACCGCTTCGTATATAATATCATACTTTTTAGAAAATGTCACAACTTTTTAAAAATTTATGGATTACAGACTTTTTAAGAAATTATGAATTGCAGACTCTATTGCAAACTCTGCCGAAAACGCAATACATCCCAGATACATCTCTTATTCCTGCTTGTCTTCTCCACTCCAAAAGTCCACCGGTTCATAATCTCTCAAAGCAACCAGATATCCCTGCTTTTGAAGTTCCTCCTGAATTTCATCAAGGGTTTCCTTTGAATCAGCGGTAACCGTATGATAATGATACTCAGAGGTTATCTGCTCTAAAGGTACAGACACGCCTCCTTTTATTTCTTCTACATATTTTTTTGCATCCCTTCTTGATTTAATGTGCATTTCTACTTTTACCACACCGTAAACCTTATGATACACAAAAACATCTTCAACTTTTCCACCACAATCCACTATAAGATTAAGTTCATCCAGTATCTTGTCTGCACTGTGCTTTACCTTAAAAACCCTTTGCTTCCGACCTTTTTCCTCCTGTAAAACATAACCCTTGTGAGTAGAAATAATATTATATTTTTTTGCCCTTAAAAGTGCTATATCCTGAACCACCACCTGACGGCTTACCTGAAACTTTTCAGCCAGTTTGGTGCCTGATACCGGTTTGTCACTGTCCTGCAATATTCTTAAAATATTTTCCCTTCTCTTTTCTCCTTCCATTTTTCCTCCCAAAAAACTATATACGATGTAGATTTTTAAGTGAAATATCCATAATTGGTGCTGAGTGCGTTAATGCTCCGCTGGAAATATAGTCAACCCCTAAGTCAGTAAGTTTTGCAATATTTTCTCTTGTAACATTTCCTGAAACTTCTATTTCAGCCTTTCCATCAATAATATCTATAGCCTCTTTCATTACATCGTGGCTCATATTATCAAGCATAATAATATCTGCTCCTGCTTCAACGGCTTCCTTCACCATATCAATATTTTCCACTTCAACTTCAATTTTTCTTACAAATGGTGCGTATTCCTTTGCCATATTTATAGCCTTTGTAACACTTCCTGCTGCACCAATATGATTATCCTTTAAAAGAACTCCGTCTGTTAAATTATATCTGTGATTATTTCCTCCGCCAACACGAACTGCGTATTTTTCAAAAATTCTATTGTTTGGTGAAGTTTTTCTTGTATCAAGAAGTTTGGTTTTGCTTCCCTCAAGAAGTTTCGCAATGGATTTAGTGTATGTGGCAATACCGCTCATTCTCTGAAGATAATTAAGACCTGTTCTCTCTCCTACAAGTAAAACCCTTATATCTCCTGTTACTTTTCCCATAAGCTGACCTGCTTTAACTTCATCGCCATCTTCCACAAATAATTCAACCTTGGTGCTTTCATCTAAAAGCTGGAAAGCTCTGGCAAAAACCTGTAATCCGCAAATAATGCCATCTTCCTTGCAAATTAAATCCACTTCACCTAATGTTCCCTTAGGCATAACTGAATTGGTAGTTACATCTTCACTTGTTACATCTTCCTTTAATGCACTTAATATTAATGGGTCTACTGACAATTTTAAAGTTACCTGATCAAACATTTTATTCTCCTTTATCTATCGCTTCTAATAAAATTTCCTTGTTTTCTTTATTCCACTTTTTCAAATCACTATAAGGTGATAAATCCATATTTTCAGTGTTCCTGTACTCTGTAGAATCGAATTCCGCTGTCATTTCTCCGGCTGCACGCTTTGCAAAAACCATACTTTCAAGAAGTGAATTACTTGCAAGACGGTTTTTTCCATGTACACCGTTACACGCTGTTTCCCCTACCGCATAAAGCTGGTTCATGGATGTTTTACTTTGAAGATTTACCTTAATTCCACCCATAAAGTAATGCTGTGCTGGGACAACCGGTATCATTTCTTCAGGAACATTATATCCATGTTCCTTACAGTGTCCGATTATATTTGGGAAATGATGCTCTAACTGCTCCTTTTCAATAGGACGCATCGACAACCAAACGTGTTTTGTTCCGTCTTTTTTCATTTGAGCCTTTATATTCTCCGTAACAATATCTCTTGGAAGTAATTCATTGGTAAATCTCTTGTAATTTTTATCATAGAGAAGGGCACCCTCCCCTCTCACTGACTCAGAAATCAAAAAGCTTCTGTCCTCTTCTCTTTCGGAATAAAAAGTTGTTGGATGTATCTGAACATAATCCACATGTTCAACTTTTACGCCGTGTCTTATGGCAACGGCAACTCCATCACCTGTTAAATGTCTGTAGTTAGTGGAATGTCTGTAAATTCCTCCGATTCCACCGCTTGCTAAAACTGTATAATTAGCATTTATTACCGTAAGGTTTTCATCATTCTTTTTAACTACGGCTCCATAACATTTATCCTCTTGACATATTATGTCAACCATAGTCCAATGTTCCTTTATAGTTATATTATCACGTTTTTTTGCTTCTTCATATAGGTGACTTGTTATTTCTTTTCCCGTAATATCCTCATGGAATAAAATTCGGTTTTGAGAATGGGCTCCTTCTCTGGTAAACAAAAGATTTCCCTCTTCATCTTTAGCAAAATCCACACCAAATCCAATTAAATCCTTAACTAAGTCCTGTGAAGAATTAATCATTGTTGCTACGGCATCAGGGTTATTCTCATAATGACCTGCTTTCATGGTGTCATTAAAATAACTTTCAAAGTCACTTTCATCTTTGAGCATACACATACCGCCCTGTGCCAGGTACGAATCGCTATGCTCCACAATGTCCTTTGTGATAATTAATATGTTCTTATCCTTCGGAAGATTCAGTGCACAGTAAAGACCTGCACATCCACTTCCCACTATTAAAACGTCTACTTTCATATTTCTCTCATTTCTAAACTTTATGTAATGATTTATTAATAACATCGCCCGATAAACAGCTTTGACATTATTGTGTGGCATTATAACACATCATTTTACATCTGACAAGACAGTTGTAAATACAACTATTAACTTTTACTCAATCGAGTAGGAGGGAAATTTAACTAAATTTCCCGACCTCTCACACCACCGTGCGTACCGTTCGGTACACGGCGGTTCAATCAACTTAACAAGTAACACACCTTTCGGTGTAGTAATCTAACATTGAGACTAATCCAAATGAGGTTAGTCTCTTTGTACTTATAGCCTTTTGTATCCATCCATTGTGGGCAAGTCTTGCATATCTGTCTCCGCAATACGCTATTTTAAATGCTGCCCATCTTGGTACATCAAGCTTCATAAGGTTCTTTGCTCTGTTTTGTGGAGTTTTCCAATGTTTCCAAATGCACATACGAAGTCTATATCTGATGTTACCATCTAATTCTCGACAAAGTGTTTTCATACTACCTATTTTGAAGTAGTTTATCCAACCTCTTATGAGCTGATTAAGTTTCTCCACTTTATAGCTGTTGCTAACACCCCAGCTACGACAG